>CAZOFC010000244.1:0-1507 GCA_964578965.1 uncultured Azospirillum sp. | reverse complement strand
GCGACGCGTGGCGAGGAAGCGTTGCGTGAACGCTCGGCCACCTGTTGGCCCGAGGCGATATCCGCGCCGCTGCTCATCATGCATGGGGATGCGGATGACAAAGTGCCCGTGGGTCAGGCGCGCGGATTGGCGCAGCAATTGAGCGCGCTTAACAGGCCCGTGCGCTATGTGGAATATGCGGGCGGCAACCACGCCTTGAAGCAGCATTGGAAACAATGGGTGGATGAGGTGGTGGCGTGGTTTGAGGCGCATCGCCGCTAGCGGCTAGGACCTATCCGACGTATCGCGGCGCAGGTTTTCATCGCGCCTTAAGTTCTCGTCGCGGCGCAGGTTGGCATCAAAGTCGCCACGGCGCTCATCGCGGCGCTCGCCGTTGTAGCTGAGTTCGGGCTGCGGGCGCCAATAGCGCCAGTCATAGTTGCGGTGGTTATCGTTGTTGTAGATGGGGTAGGTGTAGCGCGTATCCACGTTATCTCCCGCAGAGGCGGAGGCATAGGAGCGTTTTCGTGCGCTGTTGCCCTCTCTGGTTTGGGCCTGCGCGTTCGCGGCGAATAAAAGCATCAGCGTTATCACAATAGTTTTGGTGTGCATGTGGGGCTCCGTTTCTGTTGCAGCATAGCCCAGCGGGCGCAAAGAAGCGAGCGAACATTGGGCAGCGCTTGTAAAGCCCGCGTTCGCGTGGCATGAGTGATCAAACATTTTTGCCGGAGCACTGCCATGAGGAAACGGAATATGCTGGCCTATGCGATTCTTATCGTCGGCTCCATCGCCGCGTTTTATTGCTATTCGCGCCTGTCCGACATTCTGCCGATGGGCGATGCGACACGCATCGAGAAAACCGATGCACGGGTGACGAAGGTGACCACCCCGACGGTGAAAACTGGCCAAAGCGTGAGCGATGTTGCAAGCGAGGTGGGCTTTGCCTTCACTGTCGATGGTAAAAAAATCGAGGGCAGCTTTTCCATCAGAGGTGGCGAAGCGACGCCCAAAAAAGGTGAGACCGTGCCCGTTGCCTACCGTATCGACCGGCCGGAGATTTTCCTGCGTGCAGCGGAATATGAAGGCCTGCCGCGTGAGCTTGCGGCGCTTCGCATCCTCATGTGGGTGTTTGCCCTTGGCGCGATGATACTGCCATTCTTCGTGATGAACCATAAAGCATAGCGCCCTCATTCTCGCTTCAGTATGTCCTCAGTTTGGCATCACCACGCTGTGCTAACCAGTGCGCTATCGGGAACACCCGATACTAGAAGCAACCCTGCTTCACCACGTTAGGAGGATTGTTATGAAAAAGTTTCTTTTCGCGTTGACGGCGCTAAGTGCGCTCACTGCCACCCCCGCGATGGCGTGGAGTAATATCCAAGTCGGCTTTTATACGCCGCAGCCGATCTATTATGCACCGCCGGTTGCTTATCACCCAGTCGCATACGCTGGTTACTATGCACCGCGCCCTGCTTACTGCCCACCACGCCGTGGGCATGGTTGGGGACGTGGTTAACGGGTGGGCCGC
>CAZOFC010000243.1:0-1533 GCA_964578965.1 uncultured Azospirillum sp. | reverse complement strand
GATTACACTTTTAGGATCGCTGCTAGGCTTTATTACCGCGACATTTCCAAACCTGCTGAAGATCTGGCAGGACGGCTCGGACAAAAAGCACGAGCTAGCCATTTTGCAGATGCAGATGCAAATGGCGGCACAAGGCAACCAAGCGCGGCTTGAAGAAATAAGCACGCAGGCCGATATCTCAGAAAGCGAGGCCCTCTATAAAACCTACACGACCGGCGTCGATTGGGTTGACGCGCTTAATGGCTCAGTACGTCCGGTCATCGCTTATTGCTTTTTCTTGCTCTATGCAGTGGTGAAGTTGCTGGCCTATTCGGCGATCGCAGGCAGCAATTCAGTTCCGTTCGTGGTGATTCATGACACGCTCTGGACGGAGGATGATGCTGCAATCTTTGCGGGCATTATCAGCTTCTATTTCGGCCAGCGCGCCATGAAGAAACTGGCAGGCAAATAATGCGCCAGGTCAGTGACAAAGGGTTGGCCCTCATACGAAAGTATGAAGGCTTTGCACCTAAGCCTTATGTCTGCCCTGCCGGGTATCTCACGGTGGGGTATGGGCATGTGGTACTACCCGGCGAGGATTTCAGCGACGGCATCAACGAAGAGCAGGCAACCGATCTGCTCGTTGCTGATATTGCTGCCGCAGCGCATGCTGTGGTGCGGTTCATACGCGTGCCGCTTTCCGATGGGCAGTTCGATGCGCTGGTGTCGTTCACCTACAATCTCGGAAGCGGCGCTTTGCAACGATCTACCCTGCGTCGCAAACTGAACCGGGGTGATTATGAAGCGATTCCTGCAGAGTTGATGAAATGGGTATGGGCCGGTGGGCGTAAGCTCAAAGGCCTCATCAATCGGCGACGATCCGAAGCAATATTATTTGTCAATTGACCCCGCCTTTTGGCGGGGTTTTGCTTTGTTCTTCATCTATTTCAGAGCGATAACCCGAGGTTGTCAATGCATTCCATATTGCAACCATAAGGCGAGTTTGCTATACTTGCTCGCCCGCTCGGGCGGTCAAACCACAAAAGAGGGAAGAAAATATGGTAAGCAATTATAATACTTTCGTAGAGATGTTTGGAAAGCTCAGTCCATATGAATTGGGCCATCTCAGCGAAATCTATCTCACGCGGTTAGAGTCAATGGTAGAGGGCCAGCTTCAATCAATGACAACAGGTCAGAAGCTCGATGAGCGCGATGTAAAAATTGCCTTTGTCGACACTATGCGTGCCATTACGATGGAAATCGCTAAGCTAGAAATCGCCACTCGTGAATCCGCACTCTCAGCAAAAATGAGCGGCATGTTTGCCGGTCACCTGATTGCTGCCTAGCACTTCTTGTTTTTGACTTATCGGCATTAACGCCGTATCGTATCGCTTGAGGGGGCTAGAATCCCCTAAATACTGCGATTAATTTTTATAAGTAGGCTCGTATCCAAAAGCCCTGCTTCCGACCATGTGTCGGGAGTGGGCCCAATATAATACCCGAAAGGGAAATAAGCCTGCGCCCGTATTTAGGCGATTCTAACTCCCGGCAACC
>CAZOFC010000242.1:0-1543 GCA_964578965.1 uncultured Azospirillum sp. | reverse complement strand
CATATGGCCGCCGCGAAAGAGCACGGCATTGGCATGATCGATCTACTGGTGGTGAACCTCTACCCGTTTGAGAGCACGCTGAATGCCACCACGGACTATGACCATCTGGTCGAGAATATCGATATTGGCGGGCCCGCGATGATTCGTGCCGCCGCCAAAAACCACGAAAGCGTGACCGTGATTGTCGATGTCGCCGATTACGATAGTGTCGTCACGGCAATGAAAGAAAATAATAACCAAATAACCGAGGCCGCGCGTAAGCAGTTTGCGGCCAAGGCCTTCGCTCGCTGCGCGGCCTATGATACGCTGATCAGCAGCTGGCTCTCGGCAGTCACCAGTCACCAGTCGCCAGTCGCCAATGAAAAAAATAGCGATTCACGATTCACGATTCACGATTCACCTTTCCCAGCCTATGTACTGGATGCTCAGTTGAAGCAACCGCTGCGCTATGGCGAAAACCCGCACCAAGCCGCAGCGCTCTACACACGGCTTGATGCCAAGGGCGGCATTGCTAACGCCGAGCAACTGCAAGGCAAAGAGCTAAGCTATAATAACTTGGCCGATGCGGATGCAGCATGGGCAATTGCCACTACTTACCTCCCTCTGCAAGGGGGAGGTCGATTCGCAGAATCGGGTGGGGGGCATTCTTTCGTAACCCCCACCCTACCCTCCCCCTTACAGGTGGAGGGCAACGCTGTAGCCGTTCTCATCAAGCATGCGAATCCGTGTGGTGTCGCAAGCGGAAGCGATATCACCACCGCATTCACCCAAGCTTTGGCGAGTGACCCGGTGAGTGCGTTTGGCGGCATTTTAGCCGTCAACCGCGCGGTGGATGCGGCACTCGTGAACGCCATCGGCAGCCTGTTTTTGGAAGTATTCATTGCCCCAGAATTTACGGCTGAAGCACGCGAATTACTGGCCACGAAAAAGAATTTACGCCTGTTGGTGGCTGCCCCCGAAACCCATGCATCGCCACTGGCGCGCAGCATGGTGCATGCCATCAGCGGTGGCTATTTGCTGCAGCAAAACGATGCGTCGCCAGTCACCAGTCACCAGTCACCAGAAATGCTGATTGAGACGGGTGTCTGGAAATGGGCCACGCCTACACGATTCACGATTCACGATTCACGACTCACGGATGCCGCCCTCGCCTGGCATGTGGTAAAATATGTGAAATCGAACGCCATTGTGCTGGTCAAAAACGGCG
This sequence comes from uncultured Azospirillum sp., assembly GCA_964578965.1. GTDB lineage: Bacteria > Pseudomonadota > Alphaproteobacteria > Rickettsiales > UBA3002 > QFOX01. Next base: position 336 of record CAZOFC010000242.1, on the reverse strand, counting down.
CCACCATTGGCGTGGGTGCGGGGCAGATGAGCCGGGTCGATTCCGTCCGTATCGCCATTGAAAAAGCGCGTGCGCATGGGCATGACCCACGCGGTGCCGTGCTGGCATCCGACGCATTCTTCCCCTTCGCCGATAACGTAGAACTCGCGGCCGAAGCAGGCATTGGCCTCATCATCCAACCCGGCGGCAGTGTGCGCGACGGCGAGGTGATCGACGCGGCCACTAAGCACGGCATTGCCATGCTCTTCACCGGCATGCGGCACTTTAAGCATTAAAGGGGTTAGGTTTATTGAAGGGGGTATCACCCCCTACGCTTCGCTTACCCCCTCCGCAAGC
>CAZOFC010000241.1:0-1557 GCA_964578965.1 uncultured Azospirillum sp. | reverse complement strand
GAAGGGTGAGGCCTAAATTGGGGGTTGACAGGGGGGCACACACCCACTAGAAAGCCCACCCTTACTGTACAAAAAACCAAGAAAAGAGCGCGTCATGAAAACGTACTCGGCAACGCCGAATGATATTAAAAAAGAATGGCTTGTATTCAACGCCGAGGGCGTTGTTCTGGGCCGTTTAGCCAGCCACATCGCGAAGGTTCTTCGCGGTAAGCACAAGCCAAGCTTCACCCCCAACATGGATTGTGGTGACAACGTGGTCGTGATCAACGCCGATAAGGTGAAGCTCACGGGCCGTAAGCGTGGCAAGAAGGTGTACTACTACCACACCGGCTTTGCGGGCGGTATCAAAGAGCGTTCGGCGGAGAAAATCCTCTCGGGCGAACACCCCGAGCGCGTCGTGCTCAAGGCCATCGAGCGCATGTTGCCGAAGGATAGCCCACTCGCGCGCAAGCAAATGAAGAACCTGCATGTCTATAACGGCAGCGAGCACCCGCACGCAGGCCAGACCCCTAAGGTGGTTGACTTTGCGGCAATGAACGAAAAAAACGCACGTTAAGTTAATAGGATAAATCATGGCAACGGCAGCAGAAAACGAAATCCAGGCAGCACGCAAACCAGTGGTCGATAAGCAAGGCCGCGCCTATGGCACCGGCCGTCGTAAGGACGCCATCGCCCGCGTATGGGTCAAGCGTGGCTCAGGTAAAATCAGCATCAACGGCAAAACGCTCGAGCAATATTTCGCGCGTCCTGTGCTGCGTATGATCATCAACCAGCCCTTCGCGGTGCTTGCCTCGGAAGGCAAGTTCGACGTGACGGTGACCGTGCTCGGTGGTGGTCTTTCGGGCCAAGCCGGTGCAGTGCGCCACGGCATCAGCCGCGCGCTTGATGCCTATGATCCAAGCTTCCGCCCTGTGCTACGTAAGTCAGGCTTCATGACGCGCGATAGCCGCGTGGTTGAGCGTAAGAAGTACGGCCGTGCGAAAGCGCGTCGCAGCTTCCAGTTCAGCAAGCGCTAAGCGATATTGGTTTTATTATTGCAAAACCCCGGAATCGCGATGCGGTTTCGGGGTTTTTTATTGTTCAAGGAATCCTCCTCACTGTCATCCCGGTTTTCGAAGAAACACCGGGATCCAGCTTCTAGAAAAGATAGCCCCCGGTACAAGACCGGGATGACATCCAGTAGAAACCACGATAGGAAATACGCATGAATCAGCCCATCCATACCGCTATTCTTGGTGCCTCTGGCTATACGGGGGCGGAGCTTTTACGCCTGTTGCGTAACCACCCGCGCTTTGTTGTCACCGCCCTCACTGGTGATAGCCAAGCGGGCAAGCCCATCGAGCAGGTCTATCCGCATCTGCGTGGCCAGAACTTGCCTGCCCTCGTGAAACATACCGAGGTCGATTTTTCGACGATTGACCTAGTATTTTGCTGCCTGCCCCACGGCACCACGCAGGAGATTATTGCTGGCCTGCCCGCACATGTGCGCATCGTCGATCTTTCCGCGGATTTTAGGCTACATGACATCGCGCACTATGCCGCATGGTATGGCCATGC
>CAZOFC010000240.1:0-1582 GCA_964578965.1 uncultured Azospirillum sp. | reverse complement strand
GACGCGCGTGAGTGCGAAGAGGCGTACGAAGCGATGGCCCGCGCGCTGCGCGTCGGGCGCAGGAGCGCCACGAGAAAATCGAGAAGCAGTATACGGACGAAGACTAAACCAAGGGCCTAGTTATTCGTGCTTAGTGCCTAGTTTTGGTTTACACTTTGCGTTAAGCGCTGCATTGTTATGCTAGGCACTAACCATTAGGCACCAGGCACTTCCCTCATGTTTCTTCCCTCCAATATTACCCTCAAATTCGGTGATTCGGGCGATTTCGTCAGCGAGCTGCAGCGCCGCCTTGTGGCCGTCAGTTGTTTCAGTGCTGAAGGCATCAACGGATTCTATGATGGCACCACCGTCAATGGTGTCTCGCAGTTTCAATCCATGTCCGGCATCCGGGCGGACGGGATCGCAGGGCCGGAAACCCTGCGCCGCTTAAACGGCGTTATCTCGGGGGATACCTCTACAACCGATACCAAAAAAGCCGAGGAAGAGGCGCGCCTGCAACAGGAAAATATGATGCGTCAGCAAATGGCGCAACAACAGCTCTATGAACAGCAGCAAGCGCTATTGGCCCAGCAGCAACAGCAGGCCTATGCCGCACAGATGCAGCAACAGGCAGCGATGGAAGCACAGCATATCGCTGCTCAGCAGCATGTGGCTGCCGTGCCGCCAGCCTCGGCATACGATGCTCAGCTTGCACCTGCCCCTGTATATCAGCCCGCGCCACAGCCCGTTCAATATCAACCACCGCAGCCAGCTCCCGGCGCGGGGGATGACGTGTTAGCGCGCATGCTGCTTGGCCAACAACAAACGCAACCTGTGCCGCAACCAGTCGCCTATCAACCGCCACAGCCGCCTATCCCAACCTATGCGGCAGTCCCGCCCGCAGTGGCCATGCCACCTGCCCCACCCGTCATGGCTGTTCCTGCGGCTGCCCCACTGCCGCCAGTTGCTCCAGTGGTGCCAGTGCCCGCTGCGCCAGCGATACCTGAAAATGCTGCCATGCCTGCCGCACCTGAGCCGCAACGCGGCATGCTCGGCCGCGCCGTGCAGTTCATGAGCGAAAAAATGCAGCAGCTACATGCGTATTTCGAGAGCAAGCTGCCGAGCCATGTGCTCAATGAAGTCAAAGCCATTGGTGTCGTGATGGCGCAAAGTGGCGTGAAAGAAGCATCCATCCCAACGGGGCCAGAGCCGCAGCGTGGGGTTGAAGGCCCTCAACGTGGCCAGCAACAGGGCCAGCAACGCGGCTAACGCTCTAGTATGAGAATACTCCACTTACCACGGCGAATGCGCTGCTTCAAATGAAGCCCCTGCGCGCGGTGTGCGGCCAGCACCATGTTTTCCTGCTCATTCAGCAGGCCCGAGAGAATCAGCACGCCATCGCCGCGCAGCTTGCGCCCCGCATCACGCGCCATTTTCATTAGCGGGCGCGCCAAAATATTTGCCACAATCACTTCCTGCGGCGGTAATTTCTGAATAGGGCGGTGCTTATAGCCATCGCTCACCCATGCTTTGCTGCGCGACGCGATCTGATTCGCCTTCAAGTTAATGCGGCTGACCTTCACGGCCATCGGGTCATTATCGC
>CAZOFC010000239.1:0-1648 GCA_964578965.1 uncultured Azospirillum sp. | reverse complement strand
CCCAAACCAGATGCGCTACCAGACTGCGCTACTCCCCGACAGGCCGCTCTTATCACCGCATCGAACGTAAATTGCAAGCACTGTGTTGACCTCGATGCAAATTACCATTAACTCCTCATGCCATGAGCAATGATTTATCGTTTTTTGGCTGCTACACCGCCCTGATTACTCCCTTTGCCAAGGGCGCGGTGGACATGGCGGCGTTTGAGCAATTCGTCGAATGGCAGATTGGTGAAGGCATCCATGGCCTCGTTCCCTGCGGTACGACGGGGGAATCACCGACCTTATCGCCCACCGAGCACGGGCAGGTGATCGCACGCGCGGTGGCGGTTTCAAAAGGCCGCGTGAAGATCATGGCGGGCACGGGCAGCAACTCTACCGCCGAGGCGATTGAATATACCAAGCACGCTGAAAAAGTAGGGGCGGATGCGGCGCTCGTGGTTTCACCCTATTATAACAAGCCAACGCAAGAGGGCCTCTACCAGCACTTCAAGGCCGTTGCCGAGGCGACCAGCTTGCCAATTTTCATCTATAACATTCCGGGCCGTTCCGTCGTGAACCTCACAGATGCAACGCTGGCCCGCCTTGCCGAGATTAAAAATATTGCAGGGATCAAGGATGCGACGGGTGATTTAGCCCGTGTAGCCACACTACGCCACTTGGTGGGTGATCGCCTGATTCAGTTCTCAGGTGAGGATATGACTGCCGTGGGCTTCAACGCTATGGGCGGGCGCGGGGTGATTTCGGTGGTGAGCAACATTGCGCCCAAACTCTCGGCCGAAGTGCAAAACCTAAGCCTTGCAGGCAAGCACGAAGAGGCGCGTGCGCTTCACGCTCAGCTCGTGCCACTCATCAGCGCGATGTTCGTTGAGACCAACCCGATGCCGGTGAAGTTCGCAAGCGCGCTCATTGGTAAAACGGATGGTAGCATGCGCTTGCCCCTCGTGCAGCCGACCGAGCAGACGCAGGCCACCGTGCGCGCCGCACTGGCTGAATTGAAACTTATTTAACCTGTGGTATAGGTATCCATGTTAGGCAAGCTAAGGTTTGTCACCCCGTCTTTGCGACGGGGTCCAGCTTAGTACCTTAGAAGCGGGATGCCGTGGTAAACACGGCATGACAGATTGGTAGCGGTGATAATATAAAGCGATAACCTTCAGGATACGTGTGAAAGAAAAAAAATCAGTTGCGATCAATCGCCGTGCGCGGTTCGAGTACGCCATCGAGGAAGTGATGGAAGCGGGACTCGTGCTTGTGGGCACGGAGGTGAAATCGCTTCGCCTTGGCCGCGCCAATATTGCCGATAGTTACGCAAGCCACAAAGGCGGAGAAATTTGGCTGTGGAACGCCCATATCCCAGAATATTCGCACGGCAACCGTAATAACCACGAACCGAACCGTGGCCGGAAGCTGCTGTTGAACGCGCGCCAAATCAAAAAGCTGGTCGGTGAACTTAAAGTGCGCGGCACGACCCTCATACCGCTCGAGCTATATTTCAACACCCGCGGCTTTGCCAAAGTGGCGATTGCCGTGGCTCGAGGCAAAAAACAGTATGAAAAACGGGAAGTTATCAAGGCGCGTGACTGGAAAAAAGAGCAGGGCCGCTTGATGAAAAATAAGAATTCTTAAGCCCTTTTTAAGCCTTGCC
>CAZOFC010000238.1:0-1669 GCA_964578965.1 uncultured Azospirillum sp. | reverse complement strand
GCCCCCGTCCTTCGACGGGGCGAATGGTTTGCTAGCTTCGCGATGCTCAGCAATCAACCCTATTCGACTCGGCCACCCATCCATGGCGACGGTGCTAACGGATTTGTCGCCTTGCATCAATGCGTTTGTTCATTGGGGCTAGTTTTGTGCCGCGCGCAGCTGTTGGTTGAGCGTGTAGGTGCCCACCACCGCGGCCTTGCCTAGCATATGCTTGCTGGCGATGAGGCGCGTGAAGGCGTCCTTTGCGGTCTCATCTGCCCCGGCGGCCGGGGTTGCCGCATCAAGCGCGAGCACGATGAAATGGTAATGGTGGATGCGCGCATCGTTCCATGGCGGGCAGGGGCCGCCATATTGCCCGGGGGTGGGCACATAGCCCGCCGCACCGAGGTTATTGGGCAGTTCACGCCCTGCGTTGAGCGGCAGCTTCGCTAACCCACCGGGAATGCTCGTGGCACTTGCCGGAATATCGACCACCCCCCAGTGATAAAAATCCTGCCGTGGCGCATCGGCGGCGATCACTTTACCTTCCTTGCCTGCATCCGTGAAATCGGCGGGCACATCGGGGTCCATCATGAATATGGCGAAGGACGCGGTACCCTTGGGCGCGCCGCTCCAGCGAATCGCCGGGCGCATCACGGTTGCGCTTGGTTCACTCATGCCATCACGGGTCGGCACGCACAGTGCCTGTGGCGCCGCAATCTCACCGCCGGCCTTCATGCCCTCCACCGTGACGTTAAATGCGGTGTCTGCGGCCAGTGCGCCCGCACTCAGCGCCAGCAGTGCGGCGCTGCAGACTGCCAAAGAGAAACGTGTGATCATCCATTCGCTCGCTGCGTTTAGGGTTGCCTTACGGCTGGCGAGTATAGGTGCGCGCAATCCAATAATCGAGCGAAACTTTGCCACCGCCATGCAGGATGAGGCCCACAAGCATGATCGCCCAGTAATAATGCTGCACATGGTCCAGATACGTGAACTGGATCACCGCCGTCATGATGAGCAAGGGCAGGGCCGCCGCGCGCACGCCAAGCCCCAGCACCAGCGCCACTGGCATGGCAAGCTCGAAGAAGGTGGCGCTCAGCGCCGCCATGTAAGGCGACAGCACTGGTACATGGTATTCCTCGGTGAAGAGCAGCACCGTGGTCTCGAAATCGTCGATCTTGGTCAGGCCTGATTTGAAGAACACCGCCGCAATCCATAGGCGCAGGAATAGCCACCAAAGCGGCTCTAGGCGGTTGAGAAAGTGAATCGCCGGGGTCATCAGTTTACAGGCGCAGGAGAGTTTCATCAGCAATACTCACATCGGGGGTGGGGTGGTAGGCATACCGAACAGTTCGCCACACAGACCCAGAACGTTACATCACAGCAATGCGCGAAAATCAATCAAACGCTGCCACCCGCGAATAGGTGCATGGCGGTGCGTTGGCTATGCTATGCAATGTCAATACATATCAAGGAACGCGCATCCATTCCGCAGATTCCCGAGTATAATGCTTGGGATTTATTTTGATTGTCAGGTGTAACCTTCGCACCTAACGTCGCGAATGACTGTGCGAAAAGTAAATGCTTTTCACGCAGCCGATATCGGCAATTTAAACCACGTTTACATGGAGTCTCACATGAATAAGCTTCTTCTCACTGCTGCCATGGCTGGCGTTATGGCGGCAAGCAT
>CAZOFC010000237.1:0-1670 GCA_964578965.1 uncultured Azospirillum sp. | reverse complement strand
GGATCGGCTGGCCTGCAACTACGAGCACTGCCATCCGGGCGGCGGTCGGGCGCTCGTCAGCGTGCGCGTGCAGTCCAGCGTGAACGTGGGGCTGTTCCCCAACGAGGCCATCACCCACGCCATCCACCAGCACATGCGTTGGCTGCGTGATCTCAGTCCGGTGAGCCAAGCCATCGTCGAAGCCGTGTGCTGCCGTGAGGAAAGCCTGACCGAGTTTGAACAGGCAAGGCATTGGCGCAAGGGCTATGGCATGACACGGCTGCGTGAGGCGCTGGATGAACTCACCGAGGTATTCCGCGCCTTTGGCAAAGCCAAGCGGCAGGGCTGATAACTACCCATCAAAGAATTGCAGGGACAACAACACAACCCATTGAAACAATTTAGAAAATGCTGTGGCCGCTAGGTGCACCTGCATGTTATGCCTTTAGTCATAATCCCACTACTTGCGTTCACCCCATACCCCATCCCTCCCGCGCTTCGAGTGCACCGATTGATCCAGTCGGTGCACTCTTTGTTTGAATGGCTGCACGCTTGGCCGTTTTGCTTGCACGGTTCACGCTGTTGCACCCCACGCAAAGCAAGAGCAATCGAACAAATCCGCGCAGATGCCCAGCCAGTGCGGCACTCCGGCAGGCACTCTTGGGTCCTTCCGGCGCAGTTTGTATGCGGGGGGCGAAAGCGCAGAAGTTTCCTAGCCACAGATTTTTAGGTGCGATTTCGTTTCGCTTTTTTTCGTGGCAACCCATTGTTTCACATAGTTATTAACGAAATGGAAAACGAAATGGCTTCCAGCAAAAAACGAAACGCGGAAAAGCCGCAGGAAACCAAGGCTCTGCTCACGGTTCAAACAGTGCCGATCACGAGCGTCGTTCCCTACGGTCGCAACCCGCGCCGCAATGAAAACGCCGTGGCAAAAGTCGCGGGCAGCATCAAGGAGTTTGGATTCCGCCAGCCGATCGTCGTCGACAAAGACATGGTGATCATCGTCGGCCACACGCGGTTGCTCGCCGCACAGCAGTTGGGCTTCACTGACGTACCGATTCACATCGCGGAGAATCTCACCGCCGCGCAGATCAAAGCGTATCGCATTGCCGATAACCGCACGCACGAAGAAGCGGAATGGGACGACGAATTGCTGGCAATCGAACTCGGCGAATTGAAAGACGCAGATTTCGACCTGGACCTGACCGGCTTCGATCCCGACGAATTGGAAAAGCTGCTCGATGGCGAAGGCACCGAAGGATTGACCGATGACGATGCTGTGCCGGAAGCGCAGGCTGAAGCAATCACGAAACCGGGCGATGTTTGGGTATGTGGCGAACACCGGCTTATCTGCGGCGATGCCACGGTGTTGAGCGACGTAGAGAAGTTAATGGATGGCAGCTTGGCGGATATGATTTTCACCGATCCACCTTACAACGTGGCCTATGTCGGTAAGACCAAGAAAAGCCTCACGATCAAAAACGACGATCTCGGCAGCGACTTCTATGGCTTGCTTTACGACTCCATCACCAATCTGCTGATGGTCAGCAAAGGCGCAATCTATATCTGCATGTCATCGTCGGAACTCGACACGCTGCAAAAATCATTCCGCGATGCCGGTGGGCATTGGTCGACCTTCATCATTTGGGCCAAGAACACGTTCTCGCTCGGTCGCAGTGATTACCAGC
>CAZOFC010000236.1:0-1728 GCA_964578965.1 uncultured Azospirillum sp. | reverse complement strand
ATTATTCGGAAAGCCAAACACGGCATCGCACCCTTCGCTTCGTGCGCCTGTTGAACAGTATCTACCCCAAACATTACGACCAAGTCTACGAGGCGCTAAAAGCCATCGCCAAGCTCTCCGGCACCAAGGCATGATCAAATCTCACGACGAGATGGCCCCGGACGAGCGGGTGACGGAAGTGGCTGCGCTACTGGCTCAGGGCATTCTTCGGATGAAACAGCGGAACATGAGGAAATCCAAGGCTGAGAGCGTTATTTCACTGGACTCTTCCGGTAACCAGAGCGCATGTGCGGTCGAACACTCGGAAACAGGGAAATAGCCATGCAAACCAATGTATTAGAAGAAATTGCTGCGTTAAAGAGAATGGACGGTTTGGAGCTGATCGATCGCTGGAAAAAGCTGATCGGTGGCTACCCGCCGACCACCAACAAATCCTTTATGATCGCGCGGATTGCACACCGTATTCAAGTGCTGGCGATGGGGGATATAAAGCCCGAAACAAAAAGGCGTCTGCAGCAGCTACGCGAACACGAAGCCAGCGGCGCACCCATCCATGATACGGACCGGCCACCTGCAGGAGCGGTACTGGTGCGGGAGCATAAAGGCATCGAGCATAAGGTGAAGGTGCTGGCGAACGGATTTGAATATGAAGGCATCACCTATAAATCGCTCTCGGCGATCGCCAAGCGCATCACCGGCACACAGTGGAACGGGCTAGTATTCTTTGGCTTGCGGAGGAAGTGATGGACCCGCTGCTGAAAAAGAACTGCGCCATCTACACTCGCAAATCCAATGAGGATGGTCTCGAGCAGGAATATAACTCACTCGATGCGCAATGGGACTATGGCCGCAATTACATCAAATCGCAGGGTGCAAACGGCTGGGTGCATTACGATAAGAAGTTCGAGGATGGTGGGTTCTCAGGCGGCAACGTCGATCGACCGGGATTGAAGAGCCTGATGCATGAGATCGTGCAGGGTAATATCGACGTGGTGGTGGTCTACAAGCTCGACCGCCTGACGCGATCGCTGGCCGACTTCGTAAAGCTGATGGAGATCTTCGAGAAGCACAAGGTGACGTTCGTATCGGTAACTGAGCATTTCAATACCACGAATCCGATGGGCAGGCTGACGCTCAACATGATGCTATCCTTCGCGCAGTTCGAGCGGGAAATGACCGGCGAGCGTATCCGCGACAAAGTAAGCGCCTCGAAGCGCAAAGGCATGTGGATGGGCGGTACGCCGCCGCTAGGCTATGACGTAAAAGACCGCAAGCTCGTCATCAACCGGCAGGAAGCCCAGATTGTAGAGTTCTGCTTTACCCAATTCCTGAAACACGGCTCAGTCGTGCAGCTAGTGAAAGAGTGCGAGGAGCGCTGCTACCAAACCAAAAGCTGGACCACGCAAAATGAGCGCAAGCGCCTCGGCAGAAAGATGGACCTCAACGTCATCACCCGCATGCTTCGCAACCCGCTCTACAAAGGCATCGTGGAATTCAAAGGCGAGTTTTTCGATGGCGAGCATGAAGCCATCATCGCACCGGAGATGTGGGAAAGCGCGCAACCGAAGATCGGCGCACGACGCAGGGAGGCCAAAGTGCCAACGGCGCACAGCAACGCACCCTATTTGCTGCGTGGGCTGCTTTTCGATAGCGAAGGCTGGGCGATGACGCCCGGTAACGGGGGTGCCACGCGCCGGAAACGGTATCGCTACTATATCAGCACGAAGG
>CAZOFC010000235.1:0-1752 GCA_964578965.1 uncultured Azospirillum sp. | reverse complement strand
ACCAACTGGGGCGTATCGGTGGCTACCCCGACATCGCTTCAGAATCTTTCACTGCTGGGTGTGAACACCACAGCGGATTCCACCAACAAACTGGCCGTGGCGAGTGAAGCGATCCTGTTCAACCATGTGGGTGGTGATCTTCAGATCAAGCTCAACAAAAATGCAGCTGGCAATAAAGCGGGATTCCTCTTTCAGAGCAACTGGTCAGCGCGTGCAGAATTCGGCCTGCTGGGGGATGACAATTTCACTCTCAAAGTCTCGCCGGATGGTTCCACGTTTTATGATTCGCTGAAAATGCTGGCAGGCAGTGGACGTGCGGCGGTGAAGGCCAATGGCGCAACCCTCTCAGCGGCAGGCACCACGCAAGGCACCGCCACCGCAATCACCAAGCAAACCAACCAGTTCACCACGGTGGGCGCTGGGCAAGGCGCAATCCTGCCTTCGCCAGAGCAAGGGGAATTCATCTTCGTGGCCAATGCCGGGGCAAACGCGCTGAACGTCTATCCCGCCACCGGCCACAGCATAAACGCACTGGCCAACAACGTCGCATTCTCGCTGGCCGTGGGAAGAAACGCCCTGTTTTGGGCAGCTACGACAAGCAAATGGTATGCACTTTTAAGCGCATAGGAACCCGTCATGACCACACACCCAGCCAAGCATAATTTATATGTGTATCGCGGCGCGACGTTCAGCGAGCAGATCGAATGGAAGGACGAAAGCGGCACGCCCGTGAACCTGACTGGCTTCACCGCCCGGCTGCACATGCGCGAAACGCTCGAAGCCGCTGATCCATTCCTGACGCTCACCACGGAAAACGGCGGCATCACCCTCGGTGGTATGGCGGGAACCATACAGCTGCTGGCCAATGCCACGCAAACAACGGCCATTACCGCCACCAGCGGCGTGTATGACCTTGAACTTGTCTCAGGTGCCAACGTCACCCGCTTGCTGGAAGGGCTGGTGATCATCAGCCCGGAGGTAACGCGATGACGGAAGTAGTCACCATTAACGAAGTGATCCATGTCGTCAAAGTCACCGAGCCGAAAGTTCAAGTGGTGACGGTTGGAACACAGGGACCACCCGGAACCGGCGGAGATATTGATCACGCCAGCCTGAACGGGCTGGAGGCCGATGATCATCCGCAATACCACACCGATGCGCGTGGCGATGCTCGTTACTACACACAAGCGCAAGTGGATGCAGGGCTTGCTAGCAAAGCAAACGCCGCGCACGCGCACAGCGTTACGGATGTGGCAGGCCTACAGGCGGCGCTGGACGCAAAAGCAAGTGCGAGCCACGGACACACGATTGCCGATGTCGCTGGGCTACAAACGACGCTCGATAGCAAAGCGGCTGGGTCGCATGGTCACAGCATTGCAGAAGTGGCCGGACTGCAGACGGCGCTCGATGCAAAAGCAAGCGCCTCTCATGGCCATGGCATTGCTGAGGTGGCTGAACTGCAAACTGCGCTCGATGCCAAGGCGGATCAATCGGCCATGCCAAATACCTTGCAGGCGCAGGTGGATTTTGGCCATGCATCTGGTGGGGAAAGCAACTTCGCCCGTGCATCGGTTTCTGCTGAATGGGTGGCAAGCGGCTCAGTGATCCTCTGCGCGGTGGCTTCAGGATCAGTCGATCATGATCCTGAAGATGGAGCGCTTGAAGGCATCACAGCCACGGCTTGCAATCTGGTGGACGGTTCTGGTTTCGACGTGATTGCCCATGCGCCGGGTGGCAGCTGGGGACGGTACA
>CAZOFC010000234.1:0-1822 GCA_964578965.1 uncultured Azospirillum sp. | reverse complement strand
CCTTGGCCCAGCTGACGAAAAGCATCGCGAGCAACCGTGGCACGCCCAACCCACTTTTGGTTGAGGCCTTCTTCGCCGCAGGCTGGACCAAAGAGAACCTGGTCGATGCCATCGTCACCATCGGCGATAAGACTGTCACCAACTACCTGCACAGCACCACCAGAGTGCCGGTAGATTTCCCAGCGGCACAAAAACTCGCCGCGTAACGGGCAAGCAATGGCGGCGGCGCACCCAACCGCGTCGCCGCCAACTACGCATCAGGAGGCTCCCCATGGACATCAGGAACAGCATTGTTTTTATCACCGGCGCAAACCGTGGCATTGGCAAAGCCCTGGTCGAGGCGGCACTGAACCACGGCGCAAAAAAAATCTATGCTGCCGCGCGCAACCTTGAAGATCTGCCGAACTTTGGTGATGCCCGTGTGGTGCCCATCGCACTCGACATTACCGACCGCGCGCAGGTGAACCACGCCGCCCAAGCGGCAAACGATACCCAAATACTCATCAATAATGCGGGGGTGCGTGCCACTGCGCCCATCCTTGAAGGCGCGATGGAACTGCTGATTCGCGATATGGAAGTGAATTATTTCGGCACGCTCAGCGTCACGCGCGCATTTGTACCCACGATCACGCGTAATGGCGGCGGGGCGATTGCCACGATAAGCTCGATTGCAGGGCTTGCCAGTATGGCGGCTGTGGGTGGCTATTCTGCCTCGAAAGCGGCTCTTTCCTCCGCCATTCAAGGCATGCGCGTGGAGCTTAAAGACAGCAATATCCGCGTCCACGCGATTTTCCCGGGGCCGATTGATACCGGCATGGCGCGCGCGGTGCATAAACACCGGTCGAATGTTGATGAAACAGCCGTGAACATCATTGCTGGCATCGAACTGGGCAGCGAGGACATTTACCCCGATCCGGTTTCAAGCGAAATCGGCACACTCTGGTCGCGTGACCCCAAAGAAGTCGCGCGTGCATTCGCTAACCTTTAACCCCCATTCTTACGGAGATCCCCATGTCGCTCAAAGCCGAACTTGAACAATTCAAAGCCGAGTTTCTTACCAAGTTCCCTGCCGAAAAAGCCGCCATCATGGCGCGTGCGGATGAGGAACTCGCCACCAAGCACATCGAGCAATCCGCAGTGAAGGTAGGTGATAAAGCCCCAAGCTTCACCCTGCCGGATGCGACGGGCAAAGCCATATCGCTTGCGGATACGCTAAAAAATGGCCCGGCCATCGTCATCTTCTATCGTGGCAGCTGGTGCCCTTATTGCAACCTCGCGCTTCGCGCCTACCAGCGCATGCTTCCTGAAATCAAAAAAGCTGGTGGCCAACTGATTGCTATCTCGCCGCAAGCGCCGGATACATCGCTAAGCACTGCCGAGAAAAACGCCCTTACCTATCCCGTGCTTTCCGACATCACCTTCGAGGCTGCGAACGGGTTTGGCATTCTCTTCACCTTGCCGGATTACCTGCAGAAGCTTTACAGCAGTCTTGGCCATGGGCTTGATGTCGTGAATGCGAATGGCGCCTGGTCGCTGCCCGTGCCCGCCACCTTTGTCATTAACACCGATGGCGCCATCGTGGCGCGCCATGTCGAGACCGACTACCGCCAGCGCATGGAACCAGCCGATGCCCTCGCAGCCCTGCAACAGGCGCGTGCACAACGCGCCGCTTAATTCTCACGCTTTCATACGGAGCATTGCAATGACCTCGCTTTTTGATCCGCTTCTCCTTGGCACAATGACCTTACGCAACCGTGTGATCATGGCCCCCCCCTCACCCGCGGACGGGCGGATGCGGGCGGTATCCCCAACCGCATGATGG
>CAZOFC010000233.1:0-1827 GCA_964578965.1 uncultured Azospirillum sp. | reverse complement strand
GTTGAAAGCAAAGTCTGCTACAGGGTGATTTTTTTCACTAAAGACTGCGTCTTTTAGTTCCCGGCTTAGTTTGAGAGTTGAGTTACCATTCATAAGGCCTCTGAGTTTCTATTTATTATTTCGTTATTTTTACGTTTTTTCTTTTGTTTGTTGTGCGGGTTAGGTTCCTTCTTTTTTTAATTTACTGGTAAGCCCAGCACCATTTTGTAACGCTTATCGACACTCTCATGTAGATTGAGCGCCAACTGGTGATCGAATGATGTCGTGGAAAGGTGCATCATCTCTTGCTCTAAGGTAACGTTGTTGCCGTTCGGCTTCGTTTCATAGGTTTCTTGGCGCGGAATAACTGCGTAGTAAGGTGCGCTTAGATTGCTAGTTGTGGCTAAATGCGATGCATTCGTGCGTGTCATAAGTAGGCGCTGATTTTCTTCCACCATTTGATTGAAGTCAGGTGCCTGCACGTCTTTCGCTTTAAAACCTGGGGTGTCGACGTTGGCAATATTCTGTGCAAGCACCGACACGCGCTGAGAACTGTAGCGCATTTTCTGGTCTATCATTTCTGTAAAAGCAGACTCAAGAAACCCCATGTCATTACTCCTTAGATAAGGGCATCACATTGCTCATTTTCTTAGAGACAGTCGTGACCTGCTCTTGAAGCAGCTTGCAATATTCTGCGACATGCTCCTGCAATTGTGCGGTGATCTTGCGGCTTGCATCAACGCAGTTCTCAATGGATTGCTGTGTTATTTTTTGGTGCAGCTCAAAGGCAGCATTGACCGTATGGCATTGTACTGTTTCCTGAGGAATGGCGATAATCTGAGAAAAAGAACGATTGCCGCTATCGTTGAGGCCTGAAGAGATGGCACACAAGGTTCGTACCGTTCCGCCGTAATAATCGGTGGCAGCTTGTACAGCCTCGCTTTGCAATTCAATAGTGGTTGCCAGCAATTTATTGCAGAGGTCTAGGGGATTTTGAAAAGCGCTGACATCAGATAAGTGGTCTGACTGGCGTTTTCCGGTATTTTTTGGGGTGGCATGAGAGAAAGAATTATCTGTCGCCACTTTTTTTACGGCCTGATTCATGGTGCGATTCTCCATTAAAAGGTTGATAGGAAATGGGGACAAGACCGGCTGCCCCTATTGTCGAAGACTTTGGCCACTTTCGCGGTGCATGCGGAATCTCCGATGAGCGGTTCGTCTTCGACAAAGACTTGATCGTGCCGTTCCAGATTCAGTTTGGTGGAGCTACTATTCATGGGAAACCTCACCAATATGCTGAGCGGGATGCGGATTCGGCGCGGGTGCTAGCTCGCGGCCCATCCGGAACCGATGGTAAAGGGCGGGCAACACCAGAAGGGTCAGGATGGTGGCAGTAATGAGGCCACCAATCACCACGGTGGCTAAGGGCTTTTGCACCTCAGCCCCGGCACCGCTGGCGATGGCCATCGGTACAAAACCAAGCGAGGCAACCAAAGCGGTCATGAGAACAGGCCGCAAACGCGATAGCGCCCCTTCTCGCACGGCTTGTTCGCCGGGCAACCCTTCCCGCACCAGCTGGTTGATGCGGTTAATGAGCACCAAACCGTTAAGCACCGCCACGCCAGAGAGGGCAATGAGGCCAACGGCTGCTGAGATAGAGAACGGCATGCCGCGTAGCCACAAGGCTAGGATGCCGCCTGTGAGTGCCAACGGCACTCCACTGAACACCAACAATGCCTGCTTCGTTGATTTCAGTGCTGTGTACAGTAGCAAGAAGATCATGAAGAAGCAGATCGGCACTACTACCATCAGGCGTGCGGTTGCTTCCTGCAGGTTTTTGAACTGCCC
>CAZOFC010000232.1:0-1924 GCA_964578965.1 uncultured Azospirillum sp. | reverse complement strand
AAGCAGGCGCATGTAGCGCGGCGGATTGAAGAAATGGGTGATGATAAAATCATCGGCAAAGCCTTGCGGCATGCCGTTGATGAGGACATGCAGCGGCAGTGTGGAGGTGTTCGAGGAGACAATCGAACCTTTTTTGCGCACTGCATCCACCTTGCGGTACACCTCCTGTTTAATCTCGAGCTTCTCGACCACCACCTCAACAATCCAGTCGCAATCGGCGAGCTTGGCTAAGTCGTCCTCAAAATTTCCTGCCGTCACCAGCTTTGTATGTTTTTTGTGCGCAAAGCCAGGCGTGCCGCCCTCGCTTTGTTTTTTGATGGCACCCTCAGCAAGCGCATTGCGAAGGCCCTCTTTTGCGGGCATATCAAGCAGCAACACGGGGATACCTGCGTTGGCAAGCACCGCCGCAATCCCTGACCCCATCACCCCTGAACCGAGCACCGCTACTTGTTTAATCTGTGTCACTGATTCACTCCACTATTCCGTTGGTTTGGGCGTTCTATCCGCCGCTTGTTTCATGATAGTTTCACAGCCGCCCAAATGGCAGCGCGGCATTTTCTCGCCCGCACGCCAGAAGCGCTCAACGCATTTCGCGGAGGGTCGCTCCTGCGCGTAAAACGCAATCGCCTGTTCTTCGACCTGCCAGTTCACGGCAGTTTTATCGCATAGCCCGTCAATCATCACGCATTGGTCATCGGTGCTGCAATAGCGCCAGTCTTTGCCTTCCTTGAGCGGCTGTGCCAGCGCAAAAAGTGGAAAAAATGCTGCAACCATTGCTGCGCACACCAACCGCACTAGGCACGCTCCAGAATGGTGGCGATGCCTTGGCCACCGCCAATGCACGCCGTGGCGAGTGCATATTTGCCGGGCCCACGCGAAAGCAGCAGCGCCGCCTTACCCGTAATCCGTGCGCCCGATGCGCCAAGCGGGTGGCCAAGCGCAATCGCCCCACCTTCGACATTCACTTTGGCCACATCGCATCCAAGCTCAGAAATGCAGGGGAGTGATTGTGCAGCGAATGCTTCATTGAGCTCAATCACATCGATGTCCTTGATGGTGAGGCCCGCGCGCTTCAATGCCTTTTGCGAGGCGGAAATCGGCCCAAGCCCCATGATACCGGGCTCAAGGCCCGAGACCGCCATTGCCTTAATCACCGCCAGAATGGGCAGTTTGTGTTTCTTTGCATACTCCTCGCTCGCCACAATCACGGCGGCCGCCCCATCCGTCAGCGGGCTGCTCGTCCCTGCCGTCACGGTGCCATAGACATCAAACGCGGGGTTCAGCTTCGCCAAATCCTCCGGGGTCGATTCGGCACGGATAGTGCCGTCCTTGGTCACTTCCCCCGCTTTGGTCGCAATCGCCACAATCTCGCCGGTTAAATCGGCCGCGGCCGCTTTACGGTGCGAGGCGAGTGCAAATTCTTCCTGCGCGCTGCGCTCGATATGAAATTTCTTCGCCACGTTTTCAGCCGTCAGCCCCATGCCGATATAGGCATCCGGCATGGTTTTATAGAGCGCTGGGTTGGGCAGTGGGTTAAAGCCACCCATCGGGATACGGCTCATCGATTCAACCCCCGCCGCCACAAACAGTTCACCCTTACCGCTCATGATATTCCCGGCGGCGATGTGAATCGCCTCCATGCTCGAGCCACACCAACGATTGACGGTGAGGCCACCGGTAGTGACAGGTAAGCCCGCGAGCAGGCCAACCAGCCGCGCCATGTTGAAGCCTTGCTCGCCTTCGGGGAAGGCACAGCCTAGAATCACATCCTCAATGTCATCTGCTTTTACGCCCGTGTTGGCGACAAGCGATTTAATCACCTGTGCCGCCAGATCATCCGGCCGGACGCTTGCGAGCTGGCCTTTATACGCAGGGGTGAAGGGAGAGCGAAGATAACCAACAATCACAGCACGCGACATAGATA
>CAZOFC010000231.1:0-1933 GCA_964578965.1 uncultured Azospirillum sp. | reverse complement strand
CGCGGCGAGCAGCTCAATCACATAATCACGGGCCGATACCGCATCGAGCGAGTTACGCATGGGGTGCGCGAAACCAAGGCTTGCGGCGGTCATCTCGCGGTCAATTGGGTAGGTGGTGCCAGCCAGCGCCGCAGCGCCCAGTGGGCATTCATTGAGGCGTTTCTTTGCATCCGCGATGCGGCCGCGATCGCGCGCGAACATTTCACCATAGGCCAGTAAATGATGCGCAAAATTGATCGGTTGTGCGGGCTGCAAATGGGTGAGCCCTGGCATCACGGTCTCGATATTTTTCTCCGCTTGCGCCACGAGCGCCGCTTGAAGTGCTTGAAGTGCTGCATCGAGATGGTCACATAGGGTGCGGGCATATAAGCGTAAATCGGTGGCCACTTGGTCGTTACGGCTGCGCGCGGTGTGCAGTTTGCTTGCAGGCGTGCCGATGATTTCTTTCAAGCGCGATTCGATATTCATATGAATATCTTCAAGCGCCTCGCTGAACTTTAGCGCACCCGATTCAATCTCGGATTTGACTTGGGCGAGGCCCGTTTCAATGGCCGCGCGCTCGGCCTCGCTAATGATACCGACCTTGGCCAGCATCGCCGCATGGGCGAGGGAGCCTTGAATATCCTCGGCATACAGTCGCTGATCAATCGCAATGCTGGGGTTAATCGCGGCGAACGCATCAGCCGGGCCCATGGCATAATGCCCGCCCCACATTTGATTCGATGCTGGTTTTTTCTCGCTCATGCCGTGCTTATAGCGGATTTGTATGGGCCTTCAACCGCCATTATGTTTATTGTCATGCCGTGTTTACCACGGCATCCCGCTTTTTATGTAGCTGGACCCCGTCGTAAAGACGGGGCGACATGATGAGGTTGACTGCTCTTACAGTGCAAACCCACCCAGCACATAGGTTGGCTTCACGCCCGCAATGCGACAAATTTCGCGCACATCCGCTTCGGTAATGGCATCGCCATAACGGGTTTTTAAAACCCCGCCAGTGACCAGCAAACTATCGAACCCGGCATCGTTCGCGCCTTTGATGTCCGTCGCGGGGTTATCGCCCACGCACAGCACGCGGCTGTTACCGAGCAGCAATTTGCATACTTGATACACCTCAGGGAAAGGCTTGCCGATATAGGCCACCTTGCCACCAAGCTGGGTGAATTCCGTCGCCACCGCGCCGGCGCACAGCCACTGCGTGCCGTCCTGCTTCACCACTTCCATATCCGGGTTGATGCACAGCATGGGCAGATGCAGCAGCTGGAGGAGGAGGGGGACAATCTCCTCATGCGGCTGGCCATCTTCCTCATAGCCGGTGCAGAGTATGAAGTTAGCATGTGCGGGCTCATCCACGCGGGTATAGTTCGGCAAATCGCTCAGCACATCTTCGTCTTTGCCGGGGCCAACATAGAAGTAGTTTTTGGGGGCAGGGTCACGCGCCAGCAAATCATGCGCCACTTGGCCGCTGGTCACCACCTCAAGGTAGTGCGATGGCGGAATCTTCAGGCGGTTCAAATTCTCCCGCGCTTTGGCCGAAACACGCGGCGCGTTGGATAGAAACAGCACTGGCTTATTCAGGCTGTGCAGCAGCGCCAGCGTTTCTGCCACGTTGGGGTAGAGCGCCGTGCCGTCATGAATCACACCCCAGAGGTCGACAATGAGGGCATCATAGTTACTAATAATTTCTTCAAGTTTCATGAGTGAGGTATCCATTGTGAGATGCTGTCATTGCGAGCGCTTAGCGAAGCAATCCATCTTTGCCAAGCAAAAGAAAGGTGGATTGCCGCGTCGGCCAAGCGGCCTCCTCGCAATGACAAAAATATATGCGCTCAGGCCGCCACTTCTTGCTTCAGCGCCGCATCAATCAACCCAATCGTGCCTTGTGCGCCAAACAGGGCAATGAAGCTGCCCATGCGCGGGCCTTGGCTTGAGC
>CAZOFC010000230.1:0-1963 GCA_964578965.1 uncultured Azospirillum sp. | reverse complement strand
TTCGGTGAGAATCGCTCGCCAAATCGCAGATGCGTTGGCTCAAGCGCACGCGAAGCGTGGCGCTCGCATCAGGTTGTGTTGCGGCAGCGGTTGCGGTGGTTGGTGGGGTCATGGCTTCCTCTTTTGAATAAATCGTCATTGCGAGGAGCGAAGCGACGTGGCAATCCAGAGAAACAAGTCTATGGCACCGAAGACTCGGTGCGCTGGATTGCTTCGGCTAACGCCTCGCAATGACGGAACACAGTATAATGGCCCGAACCACTACCACCCCTGCCACTGCCTTACAAATAAAACCCGCCGCGTTACGCACATTTCATGCGCAACTGGCGGCGTGGTACAAAACCCATGGGCGGCATGACCTGCCCTGGCGGCAAACCGATGATCCCTACCATATCTGGCTTTCCGAGGTCATGCTGCAGCAAACGCAGGTAGCCACCGTCCGCGAACGCTTCTATGGCCCGTTCTTAAAAAAATTTCCGACCATCGCCTCGCTTGCCGCCGCCGAACAGGCCGAGGTGATGAAGGCATGGGAAGGGCTTGGCTATTACTCCCGCGCGCGGAATTTGCATAAAGCGGCGAAGATGCTGGTTACTGAAGGGGGTCTTACCCCCTTCGTGACTTCGTCACTTACCCCCGCCGCACGCGGCTCGCCATGGAAGGCTACGCACGGCTTGATCGACCGCTTGGTGAAACTCCCCGGTATTGGCCGCAATACAGCAAGCGCTATCGCTGCGTTTGCCTATCACCAACCGGTCGCGATTTTGGAAGCGAATGTGAAACGCGTGGTCGCGCGCATTTTTGCGCTTAAAACAGCGAGCGACGCTGAGCTATGGGCAGGGGCCGATACGCTACTCAATCATGCGCAGCCGTTTGATTACAACCAAGCGATGATGGATTTAGGGTCGCTTATCTGCACACCGAAAAAACCAAGCTGCAGCACATGCCCTGCCCGTACGCTGTGCGCGGGCAAATCCGCGCCGGAAACATTCCCCACCCCCAAAGCCAAAAAACAGGTGCCCACACGCCACGTGACCATTCATGTGCGCGAAGATAGCGGTGGGCGCTTATTTTTGGAGAAGCGTGACGAAGCATTGCTCGGTGGGCTCTATGGGTTTCCGCAAGTCACCAGTCACCAGTCTCTAGTCACCAGAAAAAATAGTCCAAATTCGACTTCACTGACGACTGGCGACTGGCGACTGGTGACTAAGCTTGGCACCGTGACGCATGTCTACTCGCACTTTAAGCTGATTGGTGCAGTGGTGCATGAGCGCATGCCCGCAAAACCCAACTCTGCGGATTGGTACACGCGGGCGCAAATTGCCGCGCTGCCACTTTCGAAGCTTGATCACAAGGTTCTAGCACTGGTTGAAAACGGCCACAGTCGACAGCATAAAAAACCAAAAGCTATGCCGCGCAAACGTTAGGATTGACGAGCGCGAACGGCTTCGACTAGCGTGATGTTCTGATTTTCATCCGTTAGCGCTCGAGGGAGACCGTATGGCCAAGGCAGCAGTTAAAGCTAAAAGCAAAGCAAAGCCGGTAAAGAAACCAGCAAAAAAAGCACGCGCTGGGGCAGCGCCCACCCGCCCGGTGAAGTTGCAAGCCGCTCGTAAGGATCAGAGCACACGCTTCAAACGCGTCGGCAGCGCACAGCTCTCCATTCAAGGTGGCGCACCGGTCGAGTTCCCGGTCTATAAAGCAGTGGAAGGCGCGAATGTCATCGATATCAGCAAGCTCTATGCAAGCACCGGCCACTTCACCTTTGATCCGGGGTTCCTGAGCACCGCGAGCTGTGATTCGGAGATCACCTACATTGATGGCGATAAAGGCATCCTGCGTTATCGCGGCTATGATATTGCCGACCTTGCCGCCAAATCGAACTTCCTTGAGACAGCGTATCTGCTCAATTATGGCGACCTGCCAAATGCCGAGCAGAAAAACTGGTTCGAGCACACCATCACCC
>CAZOFC010000229.1:0-1992 GCA_964578965.1 uncultured Azospirillum sp. | reverse complement strand
ATATGACGCTTCTGGCCATTGCCGATCATATCGATGGGCGCAATTTCGCTGAGCGGCAGCTTCGAGAGGATGGCGACGCCATTATAGCTTTTTTCGCCACTGAAGAGGACATGCTTGAAACCAAGCGAGCGCACAATCCCGAGCGGGAAAAGGCTATCCTCCACCTTGGTTTCCTGCAGGCACAGCACATCGGGCTTATGGGCGCTGATGAATTTCGCGAGCATCGTTTCGCGAATGCGCAGCGAGTTGACGTTCCAGGTGGCGATTTTAAGAGTCATGCGCGCAGTATGGTGGATTTACAAACCAGTGCAATGCGTAAATCACAGCGGGGGTGCAATGGGGACACAATAAAATTATTGTGTCCCCGATGTATACCTTTAGCTACGCAGCGACCTTATAGGTCACGTTCTCGGCCGCCATCGCTTTTTGGTAGGCGGGGCGGGCAATCACGCGGTTAAACATGGCTTTCGTGTTCGCGCCAAAGGTGATGGGCTGTCTCAACATCGGCGACCAGTTGGCAATCACCGTGAGGAGAATATCGGCGATCGTGCATTCAGCGCCGCAAACATAAGGCTTATCGCTCAGGTGCTGCTCCACATCGTCCCACAGTTTTTGCACCTGCGCGATGGCGGGGGCATAAAGTGGGTTTTCGGCGGCGTTTGCACCAAGGGCTTTGTGCTGGAAGAAGCAGCGGGCATAGGCCGGGTGAAGCGTCGCATTCGCAAACATCAGCCATTCAAGGGCGGCGGCGCGCGCCGTGCCACTGGCTGGCAGCAATGGGCTTTTATGTTCCTCAAGCAGTGATACCAAAATGGCCGCGCCTTCACGTTGGGTCACGCCATCTTTTTCAAGCACGGGCACGTTGCCGCGCGGGTTGATTTTGAGGAAATCGGCTGGGCGCGGCTGGCCATCGGCGACGGCGACGCTCACGGTTTTAAATTCGGCGCCCACTTCGTTGAGCACAACGTGAACGGCAAGCGAGCAGGTGCCCGGCAGGTAATAGAGTGTATACATGGAAATCTCCGTTGGAGGGGTGGGGGAAGCAATCAACTCCTCTCACATAAACCTCGCGCGACCAAATTCAAGGTGCGTGGTGTGCGCCTTATTGCACCAAGCGCAGCAGCCCTTGCGAAAGCTTGTTGGTTTGCGCCCGCACCGAGATGCTGGCTTGTTGCTGCAGCAAGCCTTGCGCAAAATTGGTCGATTCTGCCGCGATGTCGGTATCAAGCAACGCACTGGCCGCCGATTGCTGGTTGATGAGCGCACTGCCAAGCGCGTTGCTTGCCGCATTCACCCGCGATTGCAGGCTACCAACATTCGCCTGGGCGCTACTGATGTTACGAATCGCCGCATCGATAGCTAGGGCAGCATTCGCCGCCCCGGCTTGCGTGCTCAAGTTTGGCGATTGCCCATTGAACAACGCGGTTGGGCTGGTGTTGCCCAGCGCCGCGGTGATGGGGTTGCCGCTCGCCTCGGTCGGGAAGCTGATGTTGCCGCCCGCTCGCGCAAACCCGGTATTAAGCGCGCTGACGAGAGCGGCTTGCTGTGTACTGTCGGTGCGGATGTTGCCAAGCGGTGCAGCAAGCCCGTTCAGGTCGAGCTTCAACACCTGATTATCGGCCGATTGGAAGACAATTGTGCCATTCGCGCTTGAAAGCGTGTCACGTACACCCGTGGCGGTGAAGGTCTGGCCGTTTACTTCCACCGTCAGCACGCTCGAATCCGCCGCACCTGTGTTGCCCGCATAGCGGAAATTGCTGATGTTGGCAACGTTACTGTTCAGGCGTGCGGTGACAATACCGCCAGAAGCTGCCGTGCCCGTTACCCCGGAAAGGGCGGTGCCGGTAAAGTCAACGCCGCCGACCACCTGCGTGCGCTGAATTTGCGTGTTGCTGAACACGTTATTCAAGCCCGCAGTCGAGGAAGCCACCGCCGCCGCATCGTTGATATTCAGTGCCGTCGCCGCCCCCGCGCTGGTGCCGGTGGCGATAC
>CAZOFC010000228.1:0-2005 GCA_964578965.1 uncultured Azospirillum sp. | reverse complement strand
ACTGGTGCCGAAGATCAAATCAAACTTCTCGCATAATGGGCGATGGCCGATCATGCCTTCGATTTCTTTGAGAACACCGAGAGTGTAAAAACCTTTAGCCCCTCCGCCATCGAGGCTAAGGATGCGATAGAGGTCGGTTTTTTCAGTTGTATGCTGAGTGGTCATAGCTGCCAATTAGTCTTAAGTTCTTTACGTTTCTGTGCCGCAATATATACCGCAATGTGGAAATGTTAAAGTTTGATCTTAATTGGTGTTTTTACGATTAAGGTTCTCACAGCGCTATTATTCAGACGCTTAATCCATTATGTACCAAATTCTTCTACATCATTAACAAAAAGTCAGCTTGGGAAGCGTTATTGAAACTTGCCATAAAGGGGCAAAATAGATTATGTGGATACCATGCGCCGCATTCTTATCGCACTTGCTATGATTCTTTGCTTCTCAGCTAACCAAGCTGCGATGGCCTTTGAGCAATGTGAAGATATATCCTGTGTAACCGGCACCATGGATGCCCAAAAACAAGCAGAGCATCAGAAGAAAGACCCTGCGTGCGCAGGACATTGCTCTGTGAGCAGCCATCATGCCGCCGCATTACCGCAGGTAGCTGTCATGGCTCCTATTACTGTTGAAGATGCTTCCCCATTGTGGAATTTTGCTTTGACGTCAGAATCCTTCAATCCTGAAGGTCTCATCGAGCCACCCTCTCTCGCGTAAAGCCTACTGCACCGCTTGCGGTGTCTATAAGCCATTTACTGCGAGATTCCCATGTTATCACGACGCTTTTGCGCGGCTTCCCTTGCTGGGGCGCTGCTATTCACCCAAGCCGCTTTCGCTCAGGAAGAGGTGAAGTCTACGCCGTTGACGCTTACGCAAGCGGTCGATGAGGCGATGATGAACTCCCCCCGCGTGGCTTCAGCCAATGCGGCAATCAAAACCGCGAAAGGCCTGTCTGAGCAAGCGGATACCTCGCCCAATCCTTCGCTGGATCTTCAAGGAACGAACTTGGCAGGGAATGGTATCTACAGAGAGGTCGATAACACCGATCAGTATTTCTATGGATTGTCGCAACAGATCGAATTGGGCGGCAAACGTGCAGCAAGACGGGGGGCTGCCGATAAACAGCTTCATATTGCAGAACTTGATGCCGCCATCGCGCGGATGGATGTTGAAAGAGATGTAAAGCAAGCGTTTGCTACCGCTGTCGCAGCGCAGGAATCGTTACGCTTGGCACAAGATGCGCTGAACATCGCGCAGCAGGAACTAAAAAGCGTATCGCGGCGTGTAGCAGAAGCAGCATCACCACTAATTCAAAAAAGTAAGGCCGAGGTCACCCTTGCCACCGCCAAATACAATGTCGAGCAAGGGCGGCAAGAAGCGGCAGCCGCACGCACACAGCTGGCAACTGTCTTAGGGCGCAGCGCGCTGGGAGAGACGCTGGATGCTTCCAGCTTCTTTGAGGTGAGCGACACGGCCCAACCTGACATCGAAGCCATCGAGCGCACACCGGATATGCTGCGCCTACGGTTGCAGGAGGATCACGCGCGCGCGCTGCTTGATATCGAGAAGGCAGGCGCAATTCCTGATCCAACGATCAATGCTGGAGTAAGTCGATTGCAGCAAACGGGGGATCAAGCTTTTGTCATTGGCCTGTCTATTCCCATCCCAGTCATGAACAGCAACCGGGGCAATATTTCAGCAGCGCGGGCGCAAGTAACGCGTACGGCAAGCGATCAGCAAACGGCGCGGTTAGATTTGTTGCGTCGTTACAACCTCGCCAAATCGGCGCAGCGCACCGCGTACATGAAGGCCACCAGTTACAGCGGTACGGTGCTTCCGGCGGCAGAGGAGGCTTTCAAGCTATCGCGTCAAGGCTATGGCGCAGGCAAGTTCCAGTATCTCGAAGTCCTCGATGCGCAGCGCACCTTATTCGATGCGCGCGCGCAATATATGGCTGCGCTTCGTGACTATCATTTGCAAGTCGCTGAACTGGAGCGCCTGAGCACCC
>CAZOFC010000227.1:0-2012 GCA_964578965.1 uncultured Azospirillum sp. | reverse complement strand
GGGGGCGCGAGCCGCTATGCGGCAGGGGTGGTTTTAGTATATAGCGAGCAGGGCGAGCGAGCCATCAGCCCGCGAAGCGGCGCGCAGTGATCGCCAGCAGGCGATCTCACGGCGCAAGTTATATTTCCTTAACCCAAGGCCGGGTGTTGCTGGGTTTGCCAAAATAATAGCCTTGGAGGTAATCGACCCCCAGATCCATCAGCATTTTAGCGACTTCACCGGTTTCGACGAATTCGGCGACGGATTTGAGGCCAAAGCCTTTAGTGAAATCGAGCAGGATTTTGACAAAGAGGCGGCTATCGGCGTTGTCGCTTAGGTCACGAATAAACGCGCCATCGATTTTAACATAGTCCATCGACAGGGTTTTGAGCTGGCGGAATGAGGTATAGCCCGAACCAAAATCATCGAGCGCGACGGTGCAGCCGAGCGCCTGCACTTCGGCACAGAAACGGGCGGAATGTCGAAGGTCGCCATGGACGGCGGTCTCGGTAATTTCGACCGTAAGGCGGTCGGCCACTTCGGGCGTTTTGGTCATCAGCTCGGTCAGTAACGTCAGCCATGCGCTGTCTTGGATGGTGAGGTTGCTGACATTCACCGCCAGGCGCACCTTGTCATCAAGCCGCAATTCGGTGACGACTTTCTCAAGCACAATGCAGTCAATCATCGGGATGAAGCCCATACGCTCCGCAATCGGAATGAGAGCGCCGGCGGAGGTAATGGTGCCGTCCTCGGCGCAGAGGCGCAGCAGTGCTTCGTAATGGGCGACGGCGCCCGTGCGTGCATCAATGATTGGCTGGTAGGCAAGGCGGATGCGGCCTTCATGCACGGCTTGGCCAAGATAGTTGGCAAGGCCCATTTCCTCGCGCAATTCAGCGCCCGAAACGTCATCGTTGACGTTGAGATTACCATTACTTTCAGTGAGCATGACAAGCGCACGGCCCAAAATTTCCACCGGTTGCGAGACCGCGTCAGGCACGATCTGGTAGGAGGTGGAGGTTAGGCAATGCAGCTCGCCATAGCGCGAATTGTAGCTGTAGTTGCGGATGGCTTCTTCGACGCTCTCGCACCACCGCTCGGCGGCGGAATCATTTGTGGCGGGCATGAGAATGCCGAATTGGTCGCGCTGAACGCGGGTGACGCTGGCATTTGGCCCCGCTTTTTCGCGCACAAGGCTGAACAACTCGGCCATCACCGCCTCGGCGACCGCCATCGAGTAGCCGGACATGATCATCGCAAGGTTATCGATCGCGACCAAAATGAGGGCGCCGTGCTGGTTGCTCGTGCGCGCGGTGGCCTCAAGCTTCGTGAGTGCATCGATGAACGGCTGCGGGTAGCCACACGCCCCCAGCGAGCTGGTCACGGTGTCGGGTTGGTCGTGGTGACGTCGAAACATAATGTCATTTACCTTTTTCATTTTCACTGGCTGCAAATGAAAAATTTTTCGCTTCCGCTGCGCATGCATTCGAACATGCACTTGCGCTGCGGGTCTCAAAACTTCTCATTTTCGCTCACTGAAAATGAAAAAATCAAATAACATTGCGCCCCAATTCTCGCTATTTTGGCTAAAAGCGCAAGCCGCATCGCAGGCCTGATGGGCATTTCACGTGCCACAAGGCGAAATCAACGCCAGACCATGCTCAAAAAGTCACAGCAGCGGGTGGAGGGTGAGCCCCATAAGCAACGCTAATCCGGCCCATTGGTTGCTGCGAAATAGCGCACCTGCGCGTTCAGCATCGCAGGGCAGCTGGCGCAGTTGCCATAAAAGCTGCGCGGCCATGGCACCAAGGCCGACATAATACAACACCCCGACTTCTATCCACATCCCGGTAAATGCAAGCAGCGCTAGCATCAGGCCATAACATAGCGCGACGAACCATGTGAGGCGTGCGGTCCCCACGCGCTGTGCACTAGATTTGATGCCGACCACGGCGTCATCCGCCATATCCTGCACGGCGTAGATGGTGTCGTAGCCCAGTGTCCAGCAGATAGCGGCGGCATACAGCGTAAAGGCG
>CAZOFC010000226.1:0-2027 GCA_964578965.1 uncultured Azospirillum sp. | reverse complement strand
GTGTTGACGCTGATGCTCTCCATCGCCGCTTGCAATAGCGCATCAAGTATGTCGAGTGATGCGTTATGAGTCACTTCCTTCTGCGACTGTGATTGCAGAATATAGGGCAGCTTCACTCGATTAGTGGTGTTTGGCATAAGACTATCCGTTGCTTGAAGGTTAGATGGTTGCAATGCCCGCATAGCCTCGGCCAACTGCTGCCGAAAGCTGGTAAACATTTATCAGAATACTGCTTTGCGTGGCTCCAAAGTCCGTTACCTGCTGCGCAGCGGTGTAGATGGTCGAAGTTGTTGTCAGGCCGACGATGGTGCGTTTCAGCATCACGCCCTGCATGATTTCTATCTCGTAGAGTTCCGATTCCTCGGAGAGCGGAATGTCCACTGCATCACGCCAATCTCCACCGATGCGCGTGCGCCGCTTCCAGTTGATGGTGAGATCACCACCAACATTCCGGCTACCTACGATATGCGCGGGCGAGTAAGGCTTGAGAGCTTTAGCCGCATAAGTAAAATCCTGTGCTGCCGTGGCACCAAGAGTTGATCCTACCGTTACGGGCTTATATTTTTTACTAATGCTCCAGCCCGATGATGCCACCAACTCCCGCGCCAGGGCGTTCGTGAGCAAGATAAACCGCTCACCCGCCACATGACTGCCCACCGCCCATTCTGTGCCGAGCCTGCCGCGCAGGAGGCGCGAGAGACGATACTGGTTGTCGCCGATGAGAGTTGCCGTCTGAAATTGCAGCACCTCATCGCCAATGACGCAGACATTCGCACCATTCAGCACCGCAATCTCGGTCACGCTCTGCAGCTCGCCAAAGGTGAGCAATACATCCACGCTGCCCGCGACATCCCATGTATAGGCGGTGCCAGCAGGTAAAATGGTTAAGGCAGCACCAATCGTTGCCTGCGCGGTTAAGGATTGCATCAGGGCATAGTTGGCACCGCCATCATCGGAGCGATAAACTGCCGATCCTGTCCATTCACCGCCAAGCCCAACCACGCCATAGCGAAGATATGCATCCGTTACCGCATCGGTAGGGAATGCTGGCAGATCAAGCAACTCCAGTCGCGTGGCGGAAACCGTTGTCGGTGGCTGAATCGCAGGTGCACCGCTACCTGCAGGATTGTAAAAGTCGTAACTGCTGACATCTTCCGCGACCGCCGCCAGCTCTTGTACACCGTTTCGCACCAGTTTCGATGCCGTCACGCGCATGAGATAGGCTGCACCATCCTTGGTAACGGTGATGACATCGGTCGGCTCCAGCAGTGCATATTTCGGCGGCACGGTCAGCTGATACTGCACACGCCCAACCCATGCGTTGTAGAGGGTGACATCCGCCACCACTTTGGCTTCCTGATCGGACAGTACGATGGGCAGGTTCACTGTCACATAATCCACCGCTTTGACGGTTTGCCGCTGTGAGGACTGCGTTCCAGCCTGATAATCTGCCGTGCGGTTCAGGTAAATCACATCCACCTGACGTGGTAATTCCAGCTCCTGCGTGCGGGTGATGGCAAGCGTATCATTGGAATCATCCTGTGCCACCAGTTCGGTGAAATCCAGTGTGACATTCGAAACCTTGCCGCGCTTGATGAATTTCAACAACCCATCGGATTCCACGCAATCAAAGAAATAGGCAGCTGCCAATTGTTCAAGGCAGCCGCGTACCGTCTGGCGGTTATTGATGATGTACCCGCTGACGATATCGGTCAGGCGCGTGACATCATACATGGTGCTGTCATAGCCAACGCGCTTGAGGAGATCAGCAACGATCTGGCCGAGGTTGGAGAGTCCGAGCTTACCCTGAATCCAGTGGCCGGTTTTCCAGTTGCCACCATCCGACCAGACGCCCAGCAGATCTGGCCAGAACGGGAATGGCCGTGCATCCCATGTCCAGATGAATTTATGGGGGATGAAGTTGGCATCGAGCGTATTTTCAGCGTTGAGATAATCAATCGAAGCGTCCAGTGCCGTGCGTTGCGCCAGAAAATCCACCCGCGCACGCGAGCCACGCGGATAAAAAC
>CAZOFC010000225.1:1452-2044 GCA_964578965.1 uncultured Azospirillum sp. | reverse complement strand
CATCGAGGTTCGCACCGCAGACATAATCGAACAACTGGCGCACGAAGGGGTTAGAGCGCGGTATCAGCCCACGCGCTTCTTCACGGCTAAAATCTGCCAAGGTTTTGTCGTGCAGGCGGGCGGTGAACAGGCCATAGGTGATGGTCTGGGCATAGACATCGGCGAATTGCGCCGCATCCATATCGTGAATCAGAATCTCTTGGAACGCCTTCCACTGCTCGCGCAGGGTGTTGTCTTCGTCATCCGCCTCCACAGCCTTGGCGAACACGTCGCGCATCAGCTTGGCTTTGCGTGCCATCATTTCGGCGAGTTGCTTCGGCGATTTAATGGTCTGGCCTTGGAAGCCAATGAAATCGGCCAGCAGGGTTTCGAGTTTTTCGTAGTTGTCAGCGATTGGGGTTATTTTCTCCCCTATCTCGGCAATACGGACAGTATCGACCTTCTGACCATTGCGATAGAAGCGGAACTCCATGTAATCGGTCAGGATAAGGTTATCGAGGCTTTCGAGATACCGCTTCATCTGGTCGGTTTTCTCGGTTTTATCGAGGCTGACATTGATGTCCTTGGCTTCGATATAGCCTACATCCAGCTC
>CAZOFC010000225.1:0-1442 GCA_964578965.1 uncultured Azospirillum sp. | reverse complement strand
TTTGCGGATGATATAATCAGGCGCGCCGCATTTCTGGCGCTTGGGATCATTGATAGCCTGTATGTTTGGCAGCAGTCCTTCGAGGTAGTATTGCAATGCAGGGCGATAGGCGTGCTCGATGGCGACGCCCGTGGCCTGCTTCTTTTGTAATTCAGTGATATAGTTGGCGGTATGGTTCATGAGCGCCAATCTATTGGCAAAACTTTAAAAATAGAAGCGCGGATTTGACCTGCACCAAACATTGCTGGAAGCTATTGAGCATCCCATCTCAGCCATTGCTCGGCTGGAAGGCAGCGCAGGTAGCGCTCAACCTTTTCAAGAACCCCATGCGCGTCCGCCCAGACGAGGTGCTCCTCGAAACGCAGCCACTTGTCCAGCTTACCGGTGGTATTCCATGCTGCTAGGATCAGCGGGAGCGGTAGGCGTGCGTCCTCGGTCTTCGGCAGCATTTTGTATAGCTTGTTCCAATCAGTCGGCATGGGGCACACATAGCGGTTCTCACTCACATATTTCAGCAGGTTTTGCAGCGGTGGGGTGTGTGCGGAATTTGCAATAGGGT
This sequence comes from uncultured Azospirillum sp., assembly GCA_964578965.1. Lineage (GTDB taxonomy): Bacteria > Pseudomonadota > Alphaproteobacteria > Rickettsiales > UBA3002 > QFOX01. The sequence goes on along the minus strand of CAZOFC010000225.1, from coordinate 883 downwards.
CGTATGTACTCATGACGCACCACCCGGCGATAGCAGAGCCGCCATCAATACGGTCAAAGTAAAATATGCAGCAACATATAGCAGAGGCAGAAATCTGATGAGACGATTCTTATCGCGCTTTTGCAACCAACGAATCAGGCGCTTTGAGCCGAGATACGCAGCATACCCTACGAGCGCGTAGAGAGCCGCAGTAGTCAATGCAGGGATAGTGCTGCTGGTAACAGGCTGACCAGCATCCATGTAATCGGCGCTGACATTGCCGAACATAACGAGGGCCGCCAACACCAGAGCAACGGTAGGACGAACAAGAAAGTAAGCTGCTACGATGCTTGGCACCATCACGCCAAGGCTTTCGATGCCGCCCCCATGGAGCAATCCCATGCTTACGCCGAGTGCAATCGCGTTGCTGATTTTAACCGAACGCGGAGTTTGCAGCCATTCCGCTTCAACCCGACGCGCCTCGATAGATTTGTCCTGCATCTTCAACCCCCAAAAAAAGTCACCAGAGTGTCCTTCTCTGGTGACCGGGGGTTAAGAAGCCGCTGTAACACGACCGCGACGGCCTTTGGCCGTGAGGCTTGGACATGCGCCGCCGCCCCCCGGCCATACGGTCGAGGAGCGGCGTGCTAACGGGCACGCCACCGGTTACAGCGAGGTTCTTACGCCTCGGAACACCCTATCGGGACATCCTGATTACAGGCTAGGTGGTTGCGCGGCAGGGGTCAAGGACGAGGCTGATCGCAACGACAAACAATTGCCTGTGCCATGCCTATTGATAAGTCCTACGCTGCTTGATTTGAAAAGCGCGCAGGACTTATCAACAGGCCAAAACCTGTGACCCTGTAACTCAATGTGTTAAGGGAATTAAATCGGGCACCATTTG
>CAZOFC010000224.1:0-2059 GCA_964578965.1 uncultured Azospirillum sp. | reverse complement strand
AGCCTCGTCATTCAAACGCTGTATAAAGCCGTCACCAAACGCCTGCATGGCAGTAAAGTAACCCCTGGCGCGCATGACAGCATCGAGGGCCTCGAGTTCATCGATAAAATCATCGAGATCGATCAATCCCCCATTGGGCGCACACCGCGCTCAAACCCGGTCACCTATACCGGTGCCTTCCAGCCGATTCGTGATTGGTTTGCGGGCCTGCCTGAAGCCAAGCAACGCGGCTATCAGGCGGGGCGTTTCTCATTCAACGTCAAGGGTGGGCGCTGCGAAGCCTGCCAAGGCGATGGCATGATCAAAATCGAAATGCACTTCCTGCCGGATGTGTACGTGACGTGTGATCAGTGTAAAGGCCAGCGCTATAACCGCGAAACACTTGAAGTGAAGTATAAGGATAAATCCATCGCCGATGTGCTGAACATGACGGTCGATGAGGCCTCGGAATATTTCCTCAACCATCCCACGATTCGCGAGAAGCTCCTCGCGCTATCCGAGGTGGGCTTGGGTTATATTCGCCTAGGTCAATCGGCCACCACGCTTTCGGGCGGTGAGGCACAGCGCATTAAACTGGCCAAAGAACTCAGCAAGCGCGCGACCGGCCGCACCCTCTACATCCTTGATGAGCCGACGACTGGCTTGCATAGCGAAGACATCAAGAAGTTGCTGCATGTGCTCCACAAGCTCGTGGATGCGGGAAATACGATGGTGGTGATTGAGCACAACCTTGATGTGGTGAAAACGGCGGATCATATCATCGATATCGGCCCCGGTGGCGGTAACAAAGGTGGCTATCTCGTCGCCATGGGCACGCCCGAGCAAGTCGCGGCTACGCCAAAATCCATCACTGGGCAATATCTTGTGCCGCTGCTGGGCAAAGGCAAAGCATCCCCCGCGAAGAATGACAAAGCCCCTGCCAAAAAAGCAGGTGCCAAAACCACCGCGGCCAAAGCCAAGAAAAAAGCGGCGTAACAAAATATTTTAAATGATTGAAGGGGGTATCACCCCCTTCGTCGCTTTGCGACTTACCCCCTCCGCACGCGGCTCGCCATGGAAGGCTACGCGAAGGCCTAATCTATCGATTGTCACCCCGTCTTTATGACGGGGTCTGCGCATTGCATGTAAATAGGCAGTCCTCGGACGCCGTCATACGACGGCATGACATCTAGCGCAAATACGGTATCGCGCGGAAGAGGATTTCGCTTGCTACAACAATAGTCGCCACTTTGCGCGTGGTTAAGAGAATGAACCCTGCCGCCATAACCACCACACCACCGACCGGGGTGGGCGATAAAACCAGCAGCCACGGCAACCATTCAGCCGCCCCTTTGCGCATGGCCTCGATGCGGGCGCGCTGTTCCTCGGTGCTGACCCGCTCGGGCATGCGCCTTAGCCACACGCCCACGCCATACCATAATACCAGCGCCAGCACCCCGCCAACCGCGGCCAGTGCGGCATTGGCTGGGTAGTTTGCAAAATCAAAATGCCGAATCGCGCCCAGTGTCACCTCATGATAGATGGGCACCAATCGCGCGACAAAGGCCTGCGTAAAAATTTCTGTGTTCATGCTTGGAGCTCCTTTTTATTCATTAGGATGGTGTCATGCCAGCGAAAGCTGGCATCCATTGCGCTACTGGTAGTATATAAGAAGCTGGATACCAGCTTACGCTGGTATGACAAATGGATAGTTTTGTAACCGTTATCCCATCCTCGCATAGAGCAAAAATTCGATATTCCCTTTCGGGCCAGTGATCGGGCTTTGAGTGATGCCCACCACCTGCCAGCCTAGGGCGCGTACCCACGCGCTGATATCATCGCACACCTGTTGATGCAGCGACGGATCACGAATCACGCCTTTGCCGCGGCTCACTTCGGCCTTGCCCACCTCAAACTGCGGCTTGATGAGGGTGACAAGTTGTGCTTTGGGTTTAGCCAATGCCAGCGCCGCAGGTAGCACTTTGGTGAGCGAGATAAACGACGCATCACAGACAATGATGTCGAAGATGGGCGCAGATATATATGAGGATTCAGGCGGAGAGCCTTCCCCCCTTGCGGG
>CAZOFC010000223.1:0-2082 GCA_964578965.1 uncultured Azospirillum sp. | reverse complement strand
CGGTACGGTGATGGCAGGTTGCAGCTGGTAGCCGTTATTGGTCACAATCGTGCCATCTTGCGAGAGCTTGAACGACCCATCACGCGAATAGGCCTGTGTCCCATCAGGTAACTGAATCTGGAAATAGCCACGCCCTTGAATCGCGACATCAAGGGCATTCTCGGTGGCCTTCACCGTGCCTTGGCCGGTATCGCGCGAGATAGCGCCAGTTTTGACCCCAAGGCCCAGTTGAACGCCGACAGGCAAAATAGTACCCTGATCGGTCGAGTTATTACCCGCGCGCCGCAGATCCTGATAGAGCAGATCCTGAAACTCAGGGCGCTGGGCTTTAAAGCCAGTGGTGGTGGAGTTCGCAAGGTTCTGCGAAATCGTTTCCACATTGGTCTGTTGGGCGGAAAGGCCGGTGCCGGCAATATCAAGGGCGCGCATGGTGAAAACTCCTTAGCGAGAAAATGAATAGGGTGTGGCGGCGATATCCTGCATGGTTATGCCTGTGTTTGTTTGGTATAGACCGACGAGACTTTGCGCTGCAGGTCGTACATGGTTTCAATGAATTTGGCGGTGCTGCCTACCGAGCGTGAAATCTCCTGCACACGAATCAGCTCTGAGATGCTGCTTACATTCGAGCTTTCAATCGCCCCTTGGGCAATACGTGCCCGGGTGGCGGGCGTTGCCGGGTCAGTGGTGGTGAACAGGCTGTTGCCCTGACGATCAAGGCGCTGCTCATTCGCAAACTCGACCAGGCCCACCTGGCCAACGCTGTTGCCATCCACATCGATATTCCCGATGCCATTGATGACGACGCGACTGGCATTGTTTGGAATGGTGATGCGGCTTTGGTCGTTGCTTAGCACCGGATAGCCCTGCGCAGTGACCAGCGTGCCTTCACGGTCGATTTGGAAATTGCCATTTTTTGTGTAGCGTGTGCCAAACGGCGTCTCGACGAGGAAATAGCCCGGACCATTGATGGCTAAATCAAACGGGTTGCCCGTCGTCTTGATAGTGCCGCTGCTGGTGTCGCGGTAGGAGGTGACATCATTGGCATAGGCATCGCGGCGGCGATTATCCTTCACCAGATAATTCTCAAATAGCAGCTTTTCAGCATTATAGCCTGAGGTGGTCGCATTGGCGAGGTTATTGGCCGTCACCTCCATATCGCGAAAGAGCGCGTTCTGGCGCGAAAGGGCGATGTAAATACCATTATCCATATCGATGCTCCGTCAACGTCATTGAGGCAGTTGCCAATAGATAAGCACGAACTATGCCAACTGCGCATGAATCCCGGAATTGCTGGGTTATCCACAGATTGCATGGGGATTCTTTCATGCCGCCTTGGGCTTGCGCAGGGCCGGTTGACTTGTTATGCGGCGGCGCTACAACATGAGAAACGCACAACGAAGGAACGCGCCATGAGTAAAAAGAAAAAAGAAGCGACCGATGAATCCGCCGAAGAGATGAAGCCTGCCGCTGAGGGTGAGCAGGGCGAGCCGGGAGAAGAGGGCGGCCATAAAAAAGGCAAAAAGAAGCTGATTTTCATCGCGGCGGGCGCGGTCGTCGTCATACTGGCGGTGGCGGGTGTATTGCTCATGGGGGGCGGTGGTGGCAAGGAAGAGCACAAAGAGTCACCCGAGGAAATCGCCGCCAAAGAGGCCGCCGCAGCGTTAGCAGCCAAGCCGGTCTATTACGAGCTGCCTGAATTTCTGGTGAATCTGAACTCCACGACTTCGCGCGTCAGCTTTCTCAAGATGTCGGTCACGCTCGAGCTCAAGGATGCCGCCGCCGTCGCAACGATGGACGCCAACAAGCCGCGCATCCTCGATATCTTCAACACCTATTTGCGCGAACTGCGTGCGACGGATGTTCAGGGCTCGGCGGGCATTTACCGCCTGAGAACCGAGCTTTTGACACGGCTGAACAGCACGATCGAGGACGGCACAGTCAAAGATATACTTTTTGGCGAAATTATCGTACAATAGTGTATTAGGCACTGTTAGCTAATTCTAAGTGGATTGCGCCATGATGTTTACTTTGATGAAGAGCAAAGAAAATTCGCAGCAGCGTAGCGGGACTACGGTGCAAGAA
>CAZOFC010000222.1:0-2087 GCA_964578965.1 uncultured Azospirillum sp. | reverse complement strand
ATGGCGAGTCGCATAGCGGCAGGGGTCAGTAACTAAGGAGATGGGCCCCCGCCTACGCGGGGGTAAACTGCGGGGACAAGGTCCCCTTCAATCATAATCATCTACCTGTTGCTCACAATCCTCAGTAGTTGGGAAAGCGGTTTGCGTGGGCAATAAGCACTGTAAAACCTCCTTCTAAACTGCTATAACATCACGATTATCTGGTATGGCTGGGCGTTCAATGACTTGAACGGTTAGTCAATTATCGTTGTGTAATCCTTTGTGGTTGGGGCTTTGCGCTAAATGATGGTGCGTGTAAAACGTCAAACGCTGACACCGATGCGGCTTGTGAAGCCCCTGTTGTGGATGTTTGTTGCGTTCTATATGGGTTACCACACGTTGCATGGCGAGCGCGGTATTTACGCCCTCATCCGCGATAACCGCGAAGTGATTCAACTGCAGCAAGCCCTTGCAAAAACCAAGTCCGAGCGAGAAGCGATGGAGCTTCGCGTCAGCCATTTGCGTGACAATTCCTTGGATCGCGACTTGCTCGATGAGCAAATGCGCCGCATGCTGGGTGTCATGAGCCAAGGCGAAGTCATTGTGCTCATGGGCAACGGCAAGTAGGCCCCTCGGCATCCATGTTTTTGGCGCTTAGATCTCGCAGTCGCTCAGCTATGCGTTTTGCTTATGCGCAACATTACCATTTTGCAATGCTGCACTGCACTACAACCCGCGCAAATCAACGGTTTATTGCTTGTACTTCGCGCCGCGTGCGTTACAAGGTGCATGCGAAATCTCACATGATGTAGGAAGTCTCTATGCCAGCTGCAGCCAAACCCTCACCTTCGAAATCGCAAGCCTTGAAATCGGTCGATACCGCCAAGAAATCTTCGGCAAGCGCAGGCCTGCCGAAAGAAAAAATGGTACAAATGTATCGCGAGATGCTGAGCATCCGCCGCTTTGAGGAAAAAGCGGGTCAGCTTTATGGCATGGGCCTCATCGGCGGTTTCTGCCATCTTTACATCGGTCAGGAAGCGGTGGTCATCGGTATGCAGCACGCCGCGAAAAAAGGCGATGCAGTGATTACAACGTATCGCGACCACGGGCACATGATTGCCTGCGGCATGGACCCCAAAGGCATCATGGCCGAGCTGACAGGCCGCATCGGCGGTTTCAGTAAAGGTAAGGGCGGTTCGATGCATATGTTCTCGGTTGAGAACCAGTTCTATGGCGGCCATGGCATTGTGGGCGCGAACGTACCGCTTGGCACCGGGATTGCCTTTGCCCAAAAATACAAAAAGACAGATGCAATCAGCATGGTCTATTTCGGTGATGGCGCGAGCAACCAAGGCCAGGTCTATGAGTCATTCAACATGGCATCGCTGTGGCAGTTGCCAGTAATCTACATCATCGAGAACAACGAATACGCAATGGGCACGAGCACCAAGCGCCACGCGGCAGATACGGAACTGTATAAGCGCGGTGAAGCGTTCGGCATCCCCGGCATTCAGGTGGATGGGATGGATGTGCTGAAAGTATATGAGGCCGCCGCCAAGGTGATCGACCATGTGCGCAGCGGCAAAGGCCCGATGCTGATGGAAATCAAAACCTACCGCTACCGTGGCCACTCGATGAGTGACCCTGCGAAATACCGCAGCAAGGAAGAGGTCGAGAAATACAAAGAAGAGCGCGACCCTATCACCCATTTCCGCGAGTATCTGCTGGCACAAGGGGCACTAACGGAAGCGTCGCTCAAGAAAATCGAAGACGACATTAAACAGCAAATGGCGGATGCTGCCGAGTTTGCCAAAGAATCCCCCGAGCCTGCAGCCACCGAGCTGTGGACCGATATTTTGACGCAGGAGTAATACGATGACCCAACAGACTGTTCGAGTAGCGTTGCGCGATGCCATGGCCGAAGAAATGCGCCGCGATGGTGATGTGTTCGTGATGGGCGAGGAAGTCGCTGAATATCAGGGTGCCTATAAGGTCACCGAAGGCTTGCTTGCCGAATTTGGCGCTGAGCGCGTGGTCGATACCCCCATCACCGAACAGGGCTTTGCGGGCCTTGGCGTGGGCGCGGCGTTCATGGGACTCAAGCCCGT
>CAZOFC010000221.1:0-2104 GCA_964578965.1 uncultured Azospirillum sp. | reverse complement strand
CTTTTGGCCAGTTGGCAGCAAGGCTTGCAATACGAGGCATTTCGCTGGCTGCACTGGTTGGCACCACGGGTGGATTCTATTCGCGACCTCACGCCACCAGACCAAAAACTCTCTAGTTGGTGGAGCTATCGTAACCGCGACTGGCAAAAATCCGACCGCGGCCGCAGGCTCGACCATATCTGGCTGAGCAAGGCGCTTGCGCCGGAGCTTAAAGCCGGCCACATCATGCGCGCTGCGCGCAGCTTTGAGAACCCGTCCGACCATGTGCCCGTGATTGTCGAGCTTGCGGCATGAGGTATTTAGTGGGCATCGCCGTCGTGCTGATGCCGCTGGTAAGCTATGCCATCAGCTTCCGCTGGCCCGTGGATTGCACCTTGGGCGAAAATTGCTTCATCCAGAATTTTGTGGATCACGATCTATCGCCTCAGGCGCGTGATTTTACCTGCGCCCCGCATAGCTATGACGGGCATGATGGCACCGATATTCGCTTGAGCAATCTGGCGGCCATGCGCACGGGCGTTGCCGTGAAAGCAGTCGCCGATGGGGTGGTCGCCGGCACACGCAATAACGTCGAGGACACCAGCATCCGCGCCGCGAACGCACCGGATGTGTCGGGCCGTGAATGTGGCAATGGCGTGCGCATCACCCATGCGGAGGGCTATGTCACCCAATCCTGCCATCTGATGAAAGGCTCCGTCACGGTGCGCACGGGGCAAGCCGTCAGGGCAGGCGATGTGATTGGTAAAATCGGCCTTTCCGGCAATACTGAATTTCCGCATCTGCATTTGGGCGTATGGAAAGATTCCATCAAAATCGACCCCAACACTGGCCGCGCCAACACCAGCCCGTGCAACGCGGCGCTTGCCACAAACCCCGCCGGGCTATGGGCGAAGCCCATTGCTTACCAGCCCACCGCGCTGCTGAATGATGGCTTTACGACCACCACGCCCGATGCCGCCACCCTACGCGATGCCCCTGTTGAACCTACCAGCTTGGCTTTAGATGCACCGGCACTGATTTATTGGGTGGATGCGATGAACCTGCGCGAGGGCGACCGCCTAGCCTTAAGCATCACCGCGCCCGATGGCTCGGTATTTGCCCAAAAATCACTGACGTTAGATAAAGCCAAGGCCAGTTATTTTGCCTTCATTGGCAAAAAGAATTCGAGTGGCGCATTGGCGGTTGGGGAGTACACGGCGCGCGTAACAATCACGCGCGGCAACGAGAAACCAATCACGCGGTCACGGATGATAACGGTGCAGTGATTCAGCGTGAGGCCGATTTGCCCTGAACGTGGATTGGATAATTTAAATACGTTAAGTGCTCAATGAAGTCGGTTACGCTTTGCTTGCCGTCCGTGGCATCAGAGATGTTTTCTTGAATCATCAGCGCGTCCTCGATGGCTCGTGTGCGCTGCGAATTCCACTTATAAAGTCTCGGCCGTTCACTCTCAATATCCGCCTTGTATATATCGCGTAGCTGTTCAACGCGCTGGCCCACATCCATTTTTATATCTACTCCGCGAGGGTCACCCTTGGGGTAACTATGCCCTAAAAGCCGATCTGCCTCGCCTATCAAAATCACCGCATCAATCAGCTGTTGCTTGGCAAGCGTTGCTTTCACTGCCTTGGAAGTTTCGAATCTATCGCGGTATGACAATCACTTCCCCTTGCGTGCGCGGATTTTTTCCTGCGCGGGGCTGAGGGTGACATGGATGGCCACAAGCCAGACCATGCTGATAAGGGCGGTAACGGTAAGTAGCATCATCGTATCCTTTTTAAGGCATGGATTTGGATGACGTGGTTTGCCAAAACTCGGGGTGGTTCAGGTTAGGGTTAGTGAATGCTGACCGGGGCCAGATTATGTTTTACCGCAGTTTCAAAGGCGGTTTTTGCGCAATCAAACAACGCAAGCTGGGTGCCATCGGCCGCGAATACCGCATAGCTCATGACCAAACCATCACGGATGGGTTTGATGTAGGCCATCGTCTCAAGGCCCACCATTGCCATCATGATGTCTTCAAGTTTGCTGGTTTCTAGCTGCATGAGGCACTCCATCGGTGTTTACGCTATATTCACAAGATAGCGCATTGCCCCCATGCTGT
>CAZOFC010000220.1:0-2135 GCA_964578965.1 uncultured Azospirillum sp. | reverse complement strand
CACACCGGTACCCAGCATTTCTGGGTTCAGCGCCTAAGTGCACTCGCCATCATCCCGCTTTCGCTTTGGTTCATGCTGGCCCTGCTCACCCGCCTCATTCATGCGGATGCAGCAAGCATCAGCCAATGGCTGCATAACCCGATTGTTGCCCTGCTGATGGCCTTGCTCATCCTCGCGCTGTTCATCCATGCGCGTCTGGGGGTACAAACCATTATCGAGGACTACATCCACAGCCACGCGAAGAAAATCATCGCGCTGCTTACGCTTAATATCTTCACCCTTGGCCTTGGCGGCGCCTCGCTGATGGCCATTTTCCACCTGCATTCCACCGCTGTTTAATCAGGATCTCCCATGGCTGACGCTCCAAAAATCTCCCACGCGGCCCCAACCGTAAATGGCCGCGCCTACCCAGTCACCGACCATTTCTACGACGTGATTGTCGTCGGCGCTGGCGGCGCGGGCCTGCGCGCCACCTTCGGCATGGCGGCGGAAGGCTTGAGCACCGCATGCCTTACCAAAGTATTCCCTACCCGTAGCCACACCGTGGCCGCGCAAGGCGGTATTTCCGCAGCACTTGGCAATATGGGGCCGGATGACTGGCGCTGGCATTTTTACGATACCATCAAGGGTGCCGACTGGCTCGGCGACCAAGACGCGATTGAATACATGTGCAAAAACGCGCCCGAAGCGATCATCGAGCTCGAGCATTACGGTGTTCCGTTCAGCCGCACCAAGGAAGGTAAAATCTATCAGCGCCCCTTTGGCGGGATGACCACCGATTACGGTAATGGCCCCGCCGCCCAGCGCACCTGCGCGGCCGCCGACCGCACCGGCCACGCTATTTTGCACACGCTTTACACCCAAGCGCTACGCCACAAAGCGAAGTTCTTTGTCGAATATTTCGCGCTTGATCTGTTGATGACGGATGATGGTGAATGCCGTGGCGTGCTTGCCTGGAACCTTGATGACGGCTCGATGCACCGCTTCTGGGGCCAGCAAACCATTTTGGCCACCGGTGGCTATGGCCGCGCCTACTTCTCGGCCACCTCTGCCCATACCTGCACCGGTGATGGCGGCGGGATGGCCCTGCGCGCTGGTCTGCCGCTACAGGATATGGAATTCGTGCAATTCCACCCCACTGGCGTTTACGGCGCGGGCTGCTTGATTACGGAAGGTGCGCGCGGTGAAGGTGGGTATCTGGTGAACAGTAAGGGTGAGCGCTTCATGGAGCGCTACGCCCCAAGCGCGAAGGATTTGGCTAGCCGCGATGTGGTAAGCCGTGCGATGACCATGGAAATCCGCGAAGGCCGTGGCGTCGGCCCCGAGGCTGACCATATCTTCCTGCATCTTGACCATCTCGATGCGTCGGTGCTGCATGCTCGCCTGCCTGGAATCTCGGAAACCGCGAAAGTGTTTGCCGGGGTGGATGTGACCAAGGCCCCCATCCCCGTCATCCCGACCGTGCATTACAACATGGGCGGTATCCCAACGAACGTGTTCTGCGAAGTCGTCACCCATAAAAATGGTAACCCGGAAAGCGTGGTGCCTGGCCTCATGGCGATTGGGGAGGCAGGCTGCGTTTCGGTACATGGTGCGAACCGTCTGGGCAGTAACTCGCTGCTCGATCTCGTAGTGTTTGGCCGTGCCGCCGCCCACCGCGCACGTGACATTGTGAAAAAAGGCGTCAAGGTCGCCAAAGCCCCGGAAGCGGCAACGGAAAAAGCCCTCCAGCGCTTCGATGGCCTGCGCTATGCTAACGGCTCACAACCTACGGCAACAATCCGCCGTAACATGCAGAAAATCATGCAACAAGACGCAGCCGTCTTCCGCACTGCCGAGACCCTCGCGCAAGGCGTGAAGAAAATGGGCGAAGTCTATGATTCCTTTAAGGATGTGAAGGTTGCCGACCGTGGGCTTATCTTCAACTCCGACCTGCTTGAGACCCTCGAGCTTGATAATCTGCGCGGCCAATCCTTGGTCACGGTTGTCAGTGCCGAAAACCGCACCGAGTCACGCGGCGCCCACAGCCGCGAGGACTTCCTCGAGCGCGACGATGTGAACTGGATGAAGCATAGCCTCTGCTGGGTCGATGAAAAGGGCAAAACGAAGATTGACTACCGCCCCGTCCACACCAC
>CAZOFC010000219.1:0-2213 GCA_964578965.1 uncultured Azospirillum sp. | reverse complement strand
GTGGTCATGCCCACGACGGGTAGGGAATAGTAACCGATCTCGACCACCATGCGCCAAATTTGTTTAGGGTAGTAGGGGGGGCGGAAACCCTGGCTGAGAATCGCCCAGGTGAATAAGGTCAGCCGGCCGACTGCCGAGAGAAACAGCATGAAGACATGGCCAACCGTGGCAACAGGATTGGAACGGATGAGAGTGCGCATGCAGCAGGCATAGCTAATTCGCGTCGCCTAGTCCAGAGCGCTGTCGTGCGTCTCTATGAAATAGCTTGCTTGACGCCAACGATATTATCGGCCGCAAAGCCCTGCGCCTTCGCCTTAGCATATAATCCATGGACGGCCTGAAGCACACCCAAAGAGAGCCCGGAGTCAGCGGCCGTGGCACAGGCATAGCGAAAATCTTTTTCGACTAGGTCAATAGGAAAAAGCGGCGCATACTGTTTCTCACAGATGAGCTTGCCCGCAAATTGCATGGCCGGACTGGTGGTGGGTAAGCTGTTGATGATAGTGATTGCATCCGTCGTGGCGATGCCTTGTTTTTCAAGCAGGCTTAGTGTCTCGGCCCAGATGGCGACCTGTGCCCCGTATTGGGCGTTGATGGCCAGCTTCATGACACTGGCGGTGCCAACGGGCCCCGTATGGTGAAACGCCGATCCTGCTGCAGCCAGCAGGACGCTGGCGTTATCGAAGTCCGACGCGTCTCCAGCGATAAGATAAATCAGCTGGCCTACCTGGGCCTGCGGGCGGGTGCCAAGCACAGGCGCTTCGATAAAGCGGGCCTTGGCTATCTTGGCTGCCTGAGAAAGCGTTGCCGTCCATGGGGGTGTCACGGTGCTGGATTCCATAAGCAAGGCACCGGGCTTTACGCCATGAATCGCGGCATACTCACCATCAAGCCAGACGGCGCGCGATGCATCATCGTCGCGTAGCATGCTGATGACATACTCGGCATCACGCGTCGCATCACGCGGGGTGGTGGCAACACGCGCGCCCGCGGCGGCAAGTGCATGGGTTGCTTCGGCGCTGCGGTTATAAACGCTGAGTGTGTGCCCTGCGTTCAGCAGGTTTGCAGCCACGCGGCTGCCCATGGCACCAAGGCCTAAAAATGCAATATGAGACATGGAATGTTCCTTACCGATAGGGATGGTTAAGCTATGATACTAGGCTGCGGTTGCCGCGTGATAGGTCGGGTAATCGGTGTAACCGGCGGGCCCGGGGGTGTAGAGGTTTTCCTGATTCACGGTGTTGAGGGGGTACCCATGGCGTAACCGCGTCAGCAGATCGGGATTTGCAATGAACGGCATGCCGAAGGAAATCGCATCCGCCTCGGCGCCTGCGATCGCGGCGTTGCCAAGGGCTGCATCATAGCCGCCATTGGCGATGAGCGTTCCCGTAAAGGCTTTGCGGATATGCGGGGTGACGCGTTCGCCCGCAGCGAACATGCGATGGCCGGGCAAGCCTTCGACCACATGGATATAGGCGATGCCAAGGGCGTTCATTAAGCCTGCGGCATGGCTGAAGGTGGCCACGGGGTTGCTGTCATGCATGCTGTTATGTGGGCTTACGGGTGAAAAACGTACGCCGACATTCTCGGCACCCACGGCATCGGCAATGGCGGTCGCCACGTCGCTCAGCAGGCGCGTGCGATTCTCGACGCTGCCGCCATACGCATCCGTGCGATGGTTGCTGCCGTCACGCAGAAATTCATCGATGAGGTAGCCATTCGCTGCATGGATCTCGACGCCATCGAAGCCAGCGGCGATGGCGCGTTTGGCGGCCGCTGCATAAGTTGCGGGCAGGGCACGAATCTCCTCGAGTTCAAGCGCGCGTGGCACCACGAAATCCTTTTTGCCTAGCGGTGTATGGCTTTGCCCAACCGCCGCAATGGCGGAGGGGGCAACCGGCAGTTTGCCATCCAAAAAATCCGGATGCGAGATGCGCCCCATGTGCCATAGCTGCAGGAACATGCGTCCGCCCTTGGCGTGCACGGCGGCGGTCACCTGCTTCCAGCCCTCGACCTGCGCCTCGTTCCAGATGCCGGGTGCACCGCGCCAGCCATACCCCTCGGGCGAAATGGCCGTCGCTTCACTGATGATGAGGCCTGCATCCGCCCGCTGGGTGTAATATTCGGCCATCATGCGGTTGGGGATACCGCCCGCATCCGCCCGTCCGCGGGTGAGGGGGGCCATGATCACACGGTTGCGTAAGGTCATTGTG
>CAZOFC010000218.1:904-2229 GCA_964578965.1 uncultured Azospirillum sp. | reverse complement strand
GGGGCCGATGGCACTGGGGGCGGCCTTTTGCAACTGGCTGTTGCTACAGTGGAAATCCTAGGCATGCGCGCGTGGCTTAACCATCTGTAATATGCTGTTAGCGATTTTGACTTGAGAAGGGTGGGCCCGAAAGGCTATAAGCAGCAAAAAATCAAAACAAAGGTAGAGACTATGGCCCACGCCTTCTGGAAAAGTAATCACCGGCTCGACACCATGACCCTGCGCGGCTTGTGGGTGGCGTATCTGTGCCATGCCACGATTCATGCCTATGCGGTGCTGGCGATTGCGGCCCTCGTTGCGACGGCGTGGTTTGCGACGGCGCTGCTGCCGCTGCTGCTGAGTGCGGCCTTTGTCATCGTCGTCTATCCGCTCGTATGGTATGGCCTGCACCGCTTTGTGCTGCATGGCAAATTCCTCTACCGTTCGCCCGCGACGGCACTGCTATGGAAGCGGATTCATTTCGACCATCACCGTGACCCGCATGACCTTGATGTGCTGTTTGGCTCGTTACTGACGACGGTGCCGACCCTGGCCCTGGTCACCATGCCGGTAGGCTACGCGCTTGGCGGTATCGCCGGGCTTTCGGCCGCCTTTGCCACGGGCGTGCTGGTCACCTGTTTTTACGAGTTCTGCCACTGCATCCAGCATTTGAAGTACACCCCCAAATGGCAGTGGGTGCAGCGTATCAAGAAGCTGCATCTGCAACATCATTTCCACGATGAGCGCAATAATTTCGGCATTACGAATTATGCCTGCGACCGGCTGTTTGGCACCTTCCGTGCGAAGCCAAGTGCTGAGACGGTGAGCAGCACCGTATTCAACCTTGGCTATACGTTGGGTGAGGTGCGCCGCTACCCGTGGGTGGCGCAAAAAACCCCGGATATTGATGTGGAATCCGGGGCGACCTATGGCATTGGCCGCCGCAAGCGCGACGCGGAAATGGGGTTGGCACCCGTCACCCAATGATCACGGTCATTGCCGTTGATAACACCCGCGCGCGCCGCGATTTTGTTGAGGTGCCGCGCCGTATCTATGCGGCTGACCCCTATTTTGTGCCGCGCCTTACGCTTGAGATGATGGAGCATACGAGCGCGAAGAACCCCTATTTTGCCACCGCGCAGCATCAGCTCTTTGTGGCCTATGAGAACGGCACACCCGTGGGGCGCATCAGTGCGCAGATCGACACGCTCGCGCAAGGTGAGGCTTCGGGCCGGCTTGGCCATTTTGGCTTTCTCGATGCGGCACGGCCTGAGATAGTGGCGCCACTATTCGCCGCCGCCGAAGCATGGCTGAGCGCGCGTGGTGTTACCCGCATTGCCGGGCCA
>CAZOFC010000218.1:0-894 GCA_964578965.1 uncultured Azospirillum sp. | reverse complement strand
GGAGGGCTTTGCGCATGCGCCCTATGTGCTGATGAATTATGCACCGCCCTGGCTTGGGGCTGCGGTCGAGGCGGCAGGCTACCACCCATGCCGCGATTTATTGGCCTTCCATATGGATACGGCGACGCCCTTCCCGCGCGCGGCGGCACGCCTGGCCGAGCAGGCGCTGACCCTCGATGGGCTTAGTGTGCGCTCGTTAAAGCCTCGGCGGTTGCTTGAGGAATTGCGCGGCATGCTGACGATTTACAACGAAGCCTGGCGCGATAATTGGGGGTTCATCCCGATGAACGAGGCGCAGACGCGCTACATGGCGCATAACTTGAAGCCGCTCATTGTGCCGTCGCTGGCGCGGATCGCCGCTATCAAGGGGGAACCCGCGGCGATGATCATGGCGCTGCCCAACCTGATGGAAGCGATCGCAGGCCTTAACGGACGGCTGTTGCCGTTTGGCTGGCTGACGCTGCTGACCCGCCTTAAATGGCGGGGGGTGCGCTCGGTGCGCGTGTTGTTGATGGGCATTCGCCCCCAGTTTCGCGACGGGGTAATGGGCGCGGCACTCAGTGCCAAGTTGATTCATGATGTGCGTGAGGCCTGCCTGAAACGTGGCGTCAGATGGGTCGAGATGTCGTGGATCCTCGATGATAATATGCCGATGATCCGCCTCATCGAGGCGGTGGGTGGGCAGCGCTATAAACGCTACCGGATCTATGAAAAGGGGCTGGCATGAATGTGCTGATACTGGCCGGTGAGCGGCCCGGCGGCGACCCCTTGGCGATTGCCGAAAACGTTGCGAGCAAAACGCAGATTGTCATTGCTGGCGAACCGATGCTTGCCCATGTGCTGCGTGCGCTCAGGCAGTTGCAGCCCGCCCCACAGCTTTTTATTTCCGGGGCG
>CAZOFC010000217.1:0-2229 GCA_964578965.1 uncultured Azospirillum sp. | reverse complement strand
CGATTGGTCGATGACCGTGATGGCCTCTGGCGGAAATTCGGTTTTGCCGCCCACGTTCTTGCGTTCCGTCCATGCCGAGACAACTCCGCCATCGCTCGCGAAAAGGAATTTCGCCGGGGCCGTGATGGGCTTGGCACCTTTAATTTCCTGCGTGATAACAAAATGCTCATCGCTGCCGTTGAATACCGTACCGGTCGCGAATTTGTCGTTTCCGCCGACAGGCAGTTTCACGATTTTCAGTTCATCTTGATGCATCTTGCGCAATTTCGGAGTTGCGGACTGGGCAACATCGCCGACATATTCATAGCTGATGTCTTTTGCCGTCACCCAGAAATGGCCACCCGCCCCCTTTGGGCGAATGGAAATGCCCCACGCATCGACAAAGCGCTTATCCACTGCAAGGGTTGGCTTGTAGGATGATTTATTGGCAACGAAATTGGTTTGCGTGTAGCGATTAGCTGCCGACGCCCCCGGCGTTTCTTGAGCGATAACGGCACTCGCAAAGAGCATGGAAATGAGCAACAGGCCAATCAGGGTATGTGGCATATATCCTCCGGTTTCAGGCGGCGTGGGGGTTTGGCGTTAATAGAGCCTACCCAGAGCGTCAAGCGAATAATGAGAATCATTCGCAACAACGGAGTTATGCACAGGGCCTAGTTTGCCAAAACCACTTGCTGAATACGCGCCATGATGGCACTAAACAGCCATGAAAAAAATCGAAGCAATCATTAAACCCTTCAAGCTCGACGATGTGAAGGAAGCCTTGCAGGAAATTGGCCTGATGGGCATCACCGTCACCGAGGCGCGCGGGTTTGGGCGGCAGAAGGGCCATACCGAGCTCTATCGCGGGGCGGAGTATGTGGTCGATTTTCTGCCGAAAGTGAAACTTGAAATTATTGTCGAAGATGGCATGGTCGAAAAAACGATTGAAGCGATTATGCGTGCCGCCCAGACTGGGCGCATCGGCGACGGTAAAATCTTCGTGTTGCCCGTCGAGGATGCTATCCGCATCCGCACCGGGGAGCGCGGGCCTAATGCAATTTGAGTCGTTAGTCATGAGTCGTGAGTCATCAGCACTCACTTTATCTTCTGAACTAACGACTAACGACTAACGACTAACGACTACAGAAAGGTTCTTCCCATGTCTGCCAAAGAAATTCTCGCCATGATCAAGGAAAAAGAAGCCGTGTTTGTGGACTTCCGCTTCACCGACCCACGCGGCAAGTGGCAGCACACCACCTACATGGCCAACAAGGTTGATGCGAACAGCTTCGAGGACGGCATCATGTTCGATGGCTCATCCATCGCGGGATGGAAGTCCATCAATGAATCGGACATGATCCTCATGCCCGATACGACGAGCGCGTTCATGGACCCCTTCACCGCGCAGCCAACCATGGTCATCACTTGCGACATCATTGAGCCAAGCACCGGCCAGCTTTATGGCCGCGACCCACGCGCCACTGCGAAAAAAGCCGAGGCATACCTCAAATATACGGGCATCGGTGATGCCGCTTACTTCGGCCCTGAGCTTGAGTTCTTCATGTTCGACGATGTGAAGTTCGATCACACCATGTTCAGCAGCTTCTACCACCTTGAGTCGGAAGAGAACCCCACCAACTCGGGCAAAGCCTACCCGCATGGCAACCTGGGTCACCGCCCGGCAGTGAAAGGCGGCTACTTCCCCGTCGCACCGGTGGATTCGGGCGTCGATATTCGTGGCGAAATGCTGACCACCCTGGCGGAAGTGGGCATCACGCCCGTGCTTGGTCACCATGAAGTCGCACCAAGCCAGCACGAGCTTGGCTTTGATTTCAGCACCCTCACCGCGACTGCCGATAACGTGCAAAAGTACAAATATGTGGTGCAGAACGTGGCCAACACCTACGGCAAATCCGTGACCTTCATGCCTAAGCCCATCTATGGCGATAACGGCTCGGGCATGCATGTGCACCAGTCGATCTGGAAGGACGGCAAGCCGCTGTTCGCAGGCAATGGCTATGCAGACTTGAGCGAGACCTGCCTCTATTACATCGGCGGTATCATCAAGCATGCGAAGGCCTTGAACGCCCTCACCAACGCCAGCACCAACTCGTATAAGCGTCTGGTCCCGGGGTATGAAGCGCCGGTACTGCTTGCCTACTCAAGCCGTAACCGTTCGGCCTCGATCCGCATTCCGTATGTGGCATCGCCAAAAGCGAAGCGCATCGAATCCCGCTTCCCGGATGC
>CAZOFC010000216.1:0-2268 GCA_964578965.1 uncultured Azospirillum sp. | reverse complement strand
GTCGGCTTCCCCCGTGCGGTGCGCGCGGTCGCAAGCGCCTGCGGCGCGAACCCCGTGCCGCTTGCCATCCCCTGCCACCGCGTGATTGCGAAGGATGGGACGCTTGGCGGATTCAGCCTCGGTGGGCTTGAGGTGAAGGAGAGACTTTTGAAGCTAGAAGTGCCAGCATACGCGCGAAGCGAACAAGCAGCTTAAACTTCACCCGGCGTTTTTGCCTCAATCGCAAGCGCATGCAACCCCGCATCGAGCAATGGTTTTAGCGCGCTATATACCATCCGGTGCCGTGCCACGGCGTTCTTGCCTTGAAATACATCACTCACAATTTTCACCGTAAAATGTGATTCCCCAGCTGGGCTTGCACCGGCATGGCCGGCATGTTTGGCCGAATCATCGATAATTTCAAGGCGCGTTGGGGCAAGCTGCTCGTTCAGCAACAACTCGATGTGTTTAGCGACCGTTACCATTGTTTCATACTCAGAGGGTTGAAAGGCAAAACAACATACGCGATAGTAGCCTCCTATGGCAAAGCGAAAAAAGTCAGAATCGGTTCAACCCTCGGGGCATCGTTGCCACTGGGCGGGCTGCATGAACGCGGGCGATTTTCGCGCACCGCGCTCGCGCACGAACCTGCGTGAATATCAATGGTTCTGCGAGGAGCATATTGTCGCCTTCAACAAAAACTGGAATTATTTTGAAGGCATGGGCGAAGACGAAATCTACGCCTTCCAGCGCGACGCCACCACCGGCCACCGCCCCACCTGGCGCATGGATCAGGTGAAGGGCAACCCCACCGCCAAGCTGGAGGAGGCCTTTGGCCGCATGTTCGGCGATGGCTATGTGCATCGGGCAGATGCAAAACCCATTGGTGCGCGCGAGAAAGATGCCCTCGCCGTGCTTGACCTTGAGCACCCCAGTGATAAATCAAAAATCAAGGCGCAATACCGCGAACTCGTGAAAAAATACCATCCCGATGTGAATCGCGGCAACGCCCGTGCCGAAGAGACCTTTAAAAAAATTACGCGCGCATACCATCATCTGCTCGCCCACTACCTGGAGAAATAAATGCCACACACTATGATCCAACGCATCTTGTTGCCACTGGGCATCGTGCTTCTGTTGTCGGGTTGCCTTCTGGTCGATGATTTTTCCCCCGAGTGGAAGAAAGGAAAAACCGACAGCTGCACCAGTAAAATTGCGCAAGCGCTTTACTACACCGAGTTTCGGCGCGACCCTGAAGGTAAGGAAATCAATGATCTTGCGCGCAGCTTCAGCATCAAGCCGTTCCATTTCCTGATGCTCAAGCAAAACGCCTCGGATGCGGGCGGGCGCCTCTATCGCTTCAATGTCGAGAATGGCATCTTCCAGCGTTACCGCGTCAATCCCGTCATGCGCAAAACCTTTGAGGCCGATTACCCAAATGCACCAGTGAGCCTCGCGCGCGATACGATTACCCTGAAAAAACTTGGGGCCGAAGAAATGAAATTGCTGGCCGAGATCTCAGCCAAACCCGAATATTGGGAAATCGAGGACCAGACGCTCTATAACACGCTGCGCAACCCACTGTGCATCTATGAGGACCGCGATTTAGCCGCACTCGAAGCCAAAGACAAAGCACCCAGTAACGCCAAAGGAAAGAAATGACCAAATCCAAAGAGAAGCTAGACGAAACACCGAGCAAGAAATTCACCACCGAAAAGCTCTTTGGTTTCACCTCCGCCACCAAGGTGCATGGCTTTGCGAGCGCCAATTCGCTCGTGCCTGAGATTGACGAGACCTACCAATTCGATAAGGCCACCACATTGGCTATTCTAGCGGGGTTCGAGCATAATCGCCGGGTGCTCATCCAAGGCTATCACGGCACCGGCAAATCAAGCCATATTGAGCAGGTGGCCGCGCGCCTCAACTGGCCGTGCATTCGCATCAACATGGATTCGCACATCAGCCGCACGGACCTGATTGGCCGCGACGCGATTGTGCTGAAAGACGGAAAACAAGTCACCGCCTTCCAAGAGGGCATCATCCCCCTTGCCCTGCGCCGCCCTGTGGCCCTCGTGTTCGATGAGTATGACGCAGGCCGCCCGGATGTGATGTTCGTCATCCAGCGTATTCTTGAGGCGCAGGGGAAATTAACGTTGCTCGACCAAAACACCGTCATCACCCCGCATAAATATTTCCGTATTTTTGCGACGAGCAACACCATCGGCTTGGGCGACAGCACGGGCATGTATCACGGCACCCAACCCATCAACCAAGGGCAGATGGACCGCT
>CAZOFC010000215.1:0-2272 GCA_964578965.1 uncultured Azospirillum sp. | reverse complement strand
GCATACGGCGGCGGACTATATCGCAATCGTTGAAAAATTACGCGCTGCGCGGCCCGATATGGCCTTGAGCTCGGATTTCATCGTCGGCTTCCCCGGCGAGACGGACGCAGATTTTGAAGATACGCTCAAACTCGTTGAGACGGTCGGCTTCGCTGCTTCCTATGTATTTGCCTACAGCCCACGCCCGGGTACCCCAGCGGCGAATAAGGAGGAGCAGGTGCCTGATGATGTGGCCTACGCACGCATGCAGACACTCATGAAAACGATCGGCACGCAGCAGCTACGCTTCAACCGCCGGATGGTGGGCACCACCCAGCCGGTGCTGATTGAACGCTTGGGGCGCAAGCCCGGGCAAGTGATTGGCAAAACACCCTTCATGCAATCCGTGGTGCTTGAGAACGCTGTGCACAGGATGGGAACCCTCGTTGACGTCGCCATTACCGAGGCTTACGAATTTAGCTTGAAGGGCGATATTGTTCAGTAAAGGGGGCGCGCGTGAACGATAGTAAATTAGCGATGTGGAAATCACTGATTGCGCTGGCCTATGTCGATGGCGAACTGGAACCTCAGGAAAAAGCAGTACTGCTTGGGCATATTCGCGGCAGCAAATTGCCCGAAGAGACCAAGGCGGAGCTCATCTCCAGCATCGACACACCGCATGACTTCGCGGCTGTGTTCAGCAACGTCTCGAGCCCTGAGGATAAGGCGCATGTCATCAGCACCGCCTTGGTTTTATTTCATAGCGATGCTGATTTTGAACCTGCCGAGCGCAAATTATTCGACTTATTGAGTACGCAGCAGCGCGAGCTGGTCGATTACGCCGGCGCCCAAAAACAAGCGCGTGATTATGTTGCGAAGTTCAAAATCGAGGATGCCAATGCTGCCCGCGCCGAATATGCGAAAGGTGGGCGCATCATGCGCATGGTTGGGTATATTGCAGAAAAATTGCCGTAAATTGGTTCCGCAGATGTTGCGGACTTCTAGTAACCACGCGCTAGCTTGAGGAGCCTTCATGACCAAGCCGGATAAAAAAGTCGCCCGCGAAACTCAAACCATCAATGTTTTCTTCGAGCATAACCAGTTTTTGCCACTGCTCTACGGCGAGCGTGACGCGCACCTCGAGCGCTTAGAGCAAGCCTTGAATGTGGAGCTGGTGGCGCGCGGGAATATGCTCAGCATCACTGGCAACAAGCGCGATATCGACGCGACGGAAACCCTGCTGCAATCGCTCTATGAACAAATCAAAAATGGCGTGGAAATTACCGAGACGGACTTTGACGCCGCGATTCGCATGATGCCGCCGGTGAACGACAAAAAGCCAAAAAACCGCCACGGCGTCGAGGCGGTGGATACGGATGTCTATATCCGCACCATGCGCAAAACCATCACGCCTTATAGCCATGTGCAGGCGAATTACATCCGCGCGCTGTATGATAATGAATTGGTGTTTGCCTTGGGGCCAGCGGGCACCGGCAAAACCTACATTGCGGTGGCGATGGCGGTGTATATGTTCCTAAACAAGAAAGTGGAGCGCATCATCCTCAGCCGCCCGGCGGTGGAAGCGGGCGAGAAGCTTGGCTTTTTGCCCGGTGACATGAAGGACAAGCTCGACCCTTATATGCGCCCGCTCTATGATGCGCTGTTCGATATGATGCCGGCCGACCGCGTGCAGGAATGTATCGAAAGTGGGGAGATTGAGCTCGCACCGCTCGCCTTCATGCGTGGCCGCACCTTCAGCAACGCCTTTGTGATTCTCGATGAGGCGCAGAACACCACCCGCACGCAGATGAAAATGTTCCTCACCCGCATGGGCGAGCGCTCGCGCATGATCATCACGGGTGACCAATCACAGATCGATTTGCCGAAGGATATTAAATCCGGCCTTACGGATTGTATTCCAAAAATCGAGCCCATCCCGGGTATCGAGGTCGTACGCTTCTCCGATGGCGATGTGGTGCGCCACCCGCTTGCCGCCAAAATCATCAAGGCCTACGATGATTGGGACATCAAGAAGAAGCAATATGCCGAAGAGCGTGAAGGTGGCCTTGAATAAGGATTCCTGGGCGATTTCTATTCTCGTAAATGACCCGCGCTGGAAGGGCCTTGGCCCGACAGTAAAGCGCGGGGTGGAAGCAGCGCTTTATTCTTTTTACTCCCCCCTTGAGGGGGAGTCGGCGCGCTACTTAAGCGCGGCGGAGGGGTGTGAAGTATCAAAAAGTATCCCCCCACGGCATTACAAGGGTAATGCCCGCTCCCCCTCGAGGGGGGAGCT
>CAZOFC010000214.1:0-2394 GCA_964578965.1 uncultured Azospirillum sp. | reverse complement strand
ACAAGCACTCAAAGCCTCTTTCTTTCCCTCGCCCCCGCGAAGCTGGGGTAGTGGGTTGCGAAGCCTTAGCGCGCAAGCGCTTAGGCGGCGCTGGGTGAGGGGGATGTGAAGGAAAAATCAATCCAGTGAATTGATTTTTGCGAGCATCATGGGAGTCTTGGATTTTTCGAGCGGCCTAAGCCGCGATGAAAAAGACATAGACGGACATGTGAGATAGAAAATTAAACCCAATCCGGAATCGCTTCTGCCGCGAGCATATCGGTATAAGTTGGGCGCGGGCGGATGACGTGGAATGTATCGCCCTTCACCATCACCTCAGGCACCAGCAGGCGCGAGTTGTAGCTGTTGCTTAAACTTGCGCCATAGGCACCCGCGGTGCGGAATGCAAGCAAGTCGCCTTCATTTGGCAAGGGCATCGCCACATGTTTCAAAAACACATCCGTCGATTCGCATACTGGCCCAACCACGGAAACAGTCGCGGGTGAGGCGTGTGATTCGTTCACCGGCACCAGCGCATGGACTGCATCATACAAGGCAGGGCGCATCAAATCATTCATCCCCGCATCCACAATCACATAGGTGTGCGCCGCGTGTTTCACATACAGCACCTCGGTGACGAGAATACCCGCATTACCGCTGATGAGGCGGCCCGGCTCGAAGATGAAATCCGCGCCAAAATCGCCGAACATTTCAGCAACCAGCGCGCCATATTCGGCGGGCGGCGGCGGGGCATCCTCGCTCGCGTAGGGCACGCCTAGCCCACCCCCCAGATCAATCGTGCGTATGGCAATGCCACTTGCGCGCAAGGATTCCACCAAACTGCGCACCCGCGCATAAGCATCGCGGAAGGGTTCAAGCGCCGTCAGCTGCGAACCAATATGCACCGAGACACCCTGCACATGAATATGTGGCAGTGCATTTGCGATGGCATAGATACGCGGCGCATCGTCAATATCGATGCCGAATTTGTTTTCCTTCTTGCCCGTCGAAATTTTGGCGTGGGTTTTGGCATCCACATCCGGGTTCACGCGCAGTGCAATGGGGGCATTAAGGGTGAGCGATGCAGCAACATCGTTGAGCGCGAGCAATTCACGTTCCGATTCAACATTGAACTGTAAGATGCCAGACTCAAGGGCGAATTTCATTTCGCTGCGCGTTTTGCCAACGCCCGAGAATACAATCTTTTGTGGCGCAATGCCTGCGGCCAGCGCGCGGCGCAGCTCGCCCTCGCTCACCACATCGGCACCCAACCCTTGGCTTGCGAGTGTGCTCAGCACTGCAATGTTGCTATTTGCCTTCACTGCAAAACAGATGAGCGGCTTGACTGCCGCAAGCGATTCACTGAACACCTGCGCATGGCGCACGAGCGTGGCGTGGCTGTAGCAGTAAAACGGCGTGCCCACCGTTTTTGCAATATCGGCAATTGCCACCGCTTCGGCGTGAAGTGCGCCGTTTTTATACGAAAAATGATCCATTATTCGGCACTCTCTTTCGGGATGCCGCGCGATGCATCCAGTTCCTCAAGCTCGCGCTTATCCTGCTCAAGCGACTCGCGCTTCTTGCGTTGCTGTTCCTCATAGGCGGGAATATCTTTCGGCCGAATCAGCGCGCGCTTCACGCCGCAGCTGGCTACCATCAAGCTTAGCAGGATGAGCGAAACACTGCGCATCACGCCCATGCCTTTTTCGCGGCGGCAAGTGCCTCACGCACGCGCACGGGGGCGGTGCCACCAAGGCTTGTACGCCGTGCCACGCAGCAATCAATATCAATCGCCGCAAAAATATCGGCCGTGATTTTTGGGTGCACGGCTTGCATTTCCGACAGTGTTAGTTCTTCAAGCCCGCATTTCTTTTGCTCGGCGAGTTTCACGAGCTGCCCGGTGAGGTGGTGGGCATCGCGAAAGGCAACGCCTGCATGTTGCACCAGCCAATCCGCTAAATCGGTGGCATTGAGGAACCCACGGCTGCACGCCGCGCGCATCACATCGCCCTGCGCACTCATATCCGCCACCATGCCTGTCATGGCCTTAAGGGAGAGCAGCACTTCATCGGCCGCGAAAAAGAACGGCCGCTTATCTTCCTGCATGTCTTTGTTGTAGGCCAGTGGCAGCGCCTTGATGGTGGTGAGCATGGCAACTAAGCTGCCAATCACCCCACCGGTTTTGCCGCGCACCAGCTCGGCCGCATCCGGGTTGCGCTTTTGTGGCATGATGGATGAGCCACTGGTGAAGGATTCCGGTAACTTCACAAAGCCAATCAACGGCGATGTCCAGAACACCAGTTCTTCCGCCAAGCGGCTCAGATGTGTCGCGATGATGGAGAACGCGGCGAGCAGCTCAATCACATAATCACGGGCCGATACCGCATCGAGCGAGTTGCGCATGGGGTTGGTGAA
>CAZOFC010000213.1:0-2408 GCA_964578965.1 uncultured Azospirillum sp. | reverse complement strand
ACCAGCCACGAGCACACGGTCTATTACGCCAAGGTGCTCAAGGAATATGCCGATTATGCGTTGCGCCTTTTAAGCTATATCGTCGCCAACAGCACGTTCGATGCGGGCGAACTCGAGCGCGAACGGCAGGTGATTTTGCAAGAAATCGCCATGCACCACGACACGCCCGACGATCTGGTGTTCGATTTATATCAGGAAATGGCCTTTGGCGAGCAACCGCTTGGCCGCCCAATCCTTGGCAAAGCCGAACGCGTGGCGACCTTCAGCCGCGAGGATTTAATCAACTACACCGCCAAGCACTACCAACCCAAGCGCATGGTGCTGGCCGCCGCAGGCAATGTGAAGCACACCGATGTTGAAAAAATTGCTGCAGGGTTTTTTGCACCCATGAATAACACCACCGCGCAGCAAACCTTGCCACAGGCACGCTATGTGGGTGGTGAAAAAACCCTCGAAAAAGACCTCGAGCAAGTGCAGCTGGTGCTTGGCTTTCCAGGCCTTGCAGCCGTGCATGCCGATCATTATGCCCTGCAAATTTTTGCGACCATTCTGGGTGGTGGCATGAGCAGTCGGCTGTTCCAGGAAATCCGTGAACGCCGGGGGCTTGCCTATTCGGTGTCTGCCTTCGCGAGCGGCTATCAGGATGTGGGCCTGCTTGGCATTTACGCCGGCACCACCGTCGAGCATCTGGCCGAGCTAACGGGCGCACTGAAGGACGTGCTCGCCGGTATGAAAAACGGCGTCAGCGATGCCGAATTGCTGCGCGCAAAAAACCAGCTCAAAGCCGGTACGGTGATGACGCGCGAAAACTGCAGCAGCATTGCCGAGTGGATTGCGCGCCATCTGCATGTGTATGGCGAATACCGCACCGTCGATATGCTCGTTGCTGAAATTGAAGCCGTGACGAAAGCTGACATGGTGCGCATGGCCGAACTCGCGCTTGGCACTACGACACCGACCGTCGCCGCCTTGGGGCCAATTGGTAGCGTGAACAATGCGGCGCTCACCCAAAAGCTCGCGGCATGACTTACCAATCCTGTCATCCTGAGGCCGAAGGCCGTGAGGATCCAGCGCGCCGAGTCCTCGGCGCAATAGTTCTCTTGGCTGGATTGCCACGTCGCTTCGCTCCTCGCAATGACGGAGAAACTCTATGACCACGCCCCACACCGTCACCGTCGATGATGATAGCGCGGGCTACCGCCTCGATAAATGCTTAAGCATGGCGCTGCCCGACATCAGCCGCGCGCGGCTGCAGGCCTTGATTGAAGCGGGTGCGGTCACGCGCTCCATACCTGGCAATAAGCCGTGCGTAGGCTCCGCCGAGCCGCGTAGCGGAGGGGGTTTGGGGGCGATGCCCCCATCCGCATTTACAAATGCCTCCTACAAAGTCAAAGCTGGCGAAACCTATCACCTCATCGTACCCGAGGTGGTGGCGCTCGACCTCACGCCCTCGACCACCCAGCTTGATATCGTCTATGAGGACGACGACATCATCATCATCAACAAACCTGCAGGCATGACAGTGCACCCCGCCGCAGGCACGAAGGGCGATACGCTGGTGCATGCGCTGCTTAACCATTGTGGCGCAAGCCTCTCGGGCATTGGCGGCGTCGCGCGCCCGGGCATCGTGCACCGGATTGATAAGGAAACCTCGGGCCTGCTTGTCGTCGCGAAGAACGACGCAGCGCATCAGCACCTCTCCGCGCAGCTGAAGGAGCGCACGCTAAAGCGCACCTATATCGCCTATGTCTGGATGGCGCTCACCCCGCGCGAGGGCACGATTGATGCACCCATTGCGCGCAACCCGCGTTTTCGTCGCCAGATGGGCATTGTTGAAGGGGGCAAGCACGCCATCACCCATTATGAAACAATTGCTGCCTATCACATCCCCGGCAACATCACGCCGCTGGCCAGTAAAGTCATCTGCGAGCTTGAAACTGGCCGCACCCACCAGATCCGCGTCCACCTCACACATGCCAAATGCCCGTTGGTGGGTGACCCGGTTTACGGCCTGCCAACCAACACCCGCATCCAGCGCCTAAAGGCGGCGGGTTACCTGCTCACGCCCGAGGCCATCTCGGTATTACAAATGCTTCATCGTCAGGCGCTGCATGCCGAGCGCCTCGTGCTAACCCACCCAAAAACCGACGAAATTATGGAGTTCACCTGCCCCTTGCCCGCCGAGCTGGTAGCGCTTGAAAACACCCTGCTTGCCTTGACAATTAAGGGGTAATGCACTATAAAATAGGTTGTAATCGACCACACAAAAAAATGTCATTCCCCGAATTTTGCCACGGCAAAATTATAGGGGAATCCAGCTAAATAAAAAAGATGGATTGCCCTATAATCGCTACGCGATTCGGGCAATGACGTATAAAAAGGTACGCTCTATGGCAACCCAACGCACC
>CAZOFC010000212.1:0-2452 GCA_964578965.1 uncultured Azospirillum sp. | reverse complement strand
GCACCTGCCCCGCCTCAGGGTCGATAAACAACGAGGTGCGGATGCCCGCAGCCTTAAGCGTGGCACAATATTCCGTGAGGGCCGCCAGTTGGCACGCCACATCAAGCCCGCCTTCGGTCGTGCGTTCCTCGCGCTTTTCGGGCACCAGGCAACAGGCATTAGGTTTAATCTCAAGTGCGAGCGCCAGCATTTCGCTGGTCGCAGCCATTTCAAAATTGAGCGGCAATGCAATTTCGGTCTTCAAGCGGCGCATATCGGCGTCGCGAATATGCCGGCGATCCTCGCGCAAATGGGCGGTAATACCGTCCGCCCCTGCATCCGCCGCTAGTTGCGCCGCCGCCACCGGGCATGGGTGCACACCCCCGCGCGCATTACGCAGCGTGGCAACATGGTCGATATTCACACCGAGGCGAAGTTTGTGCTGTTTCATAGGTTCTTCTTAATATCTTTGTGTGTGTTATGCCAGCGAAACGGCTTTATTCCAATACCATCTCTTGTCATGCCAAACTTGATTTGGCATCCAGCGCACGAAGTGCAAGAAAATAACTAGATGCCAGCGTTCGCTGGCATGACAATTCTAAAACGCCCACAAAAAAGGGCGCCCGAACCAAGACGCCCTTTCCTTGAGATGGTTATTGAATTCGTTAATCTAGCGTGTGCGCTCGTTATCGTTCGCCCGCTCGCGCATCACGCGCTCGCTGTGGCGGCCAAACACTTGCTTACCGGCATAGACCGTGCCACCGACTGCAGCGGTAGCGACCACTGCCGAGGTAACCGGTTTTTGCTGAGCAATGCCCTTGAGCGCTTTGCCGAATGACCCATCGTTTGCACGAATGTGACCACTGACAAAGTCGTCCCCTTTGCTGATGAACCCCTTGGCATGGCCGCCGGCTTCCTTCGCTGCACCACCGAAATCCTTGGCGCCGCCCCAAATCTTGGCGAAGCCTTGTTCGATTTTAGCAACGATTGTACCGGTGCCAGCCATGGGTTGATCCTCGCGTTACGCTTGTTTACCGCTAGCGAGCCATTGCTGGTTCGTTCTCGCGGCCTTGGCTTACGGAAGCTGCGCGCTCGCCTGGGCCTTTATTGCCCGTGCCAGCGACCACCGAGTAGAGACCGTAACCAGCACCCACTGCTAATGCACCGATGGCTACTTTACCACCCGTTGTGCGGCGTGCCCATTTGCCAAGATCACCCACCGCTTTGCCTTTTTCGGCAGCAACTTTTTCAAGCTCTTCCGCCGATTTGGTGAACCAGCTACCTTTGCCGGTATCGATTGCTTTCTCTGCAATCCCAAGGCCAGAGCTCGCTTTAGATGCTGCCGCCTTGATAGTTTCTTCAGCGTTCAGCGTGCTACGGATGCTGCTTGGCGCATCACGGAAGGCTGCACCGCGTGCAGCGGCATGACTTTCCTCTGCGAAGTAGTCTTTAACCTCATCCGCATGCGCTTTTAGTGCATCAAGCGCTGCCTGCTTGCCTGCCACATCAGCAGTGGCAACCGCTTTCTTAAGCTCAGCAGTTTTTTCAGCAAATGCCTTCAGCTGGGTTTCTGCTGCAGATACCTCACCCGCAAATTCATTGATTGTGCCGTGAACATCAAGCCCTTCAACTTTGCTGAGCGTTTCGTGTGCCTTGTCGCCCATCAAATCAGTGAGTGCACCAATACCTCCACTTTCAGCTCTGTGATTCTTAGCCAGAATGGTTTTGAGCTGAGTGGCGGCCTTCTCGGGATCCGTACCAAAGGAAGCGCTGGCAATCTGCGATGTGAGTGATTTTGCATCTTTGACCGTTGCTTGCAGAATGTCCCAACCTTTTTTGCCCTTGATCTCAGGCAATGCCTTTTTAAAGGCTTCGAGCTCTGCTTTTGGAATCGCACCATGCGATGTGTCTTTCGAGAGCAGCTTGAGCACTTCAGTGCGCGCTGCCGCAGCCGCTACTTCCGCCTCTGGGCCTGTTTTGGCCGCTTGCGCGACATATTCAGCCATGTGCTTCCTGAGGTCGGCAGAGTTTTCAATGCTACCCACAACCGCGTGTGCATCCAAGAATGAGCCGTACTCAGGGTGCGAAGCCAGAACCTTAGCAACACTTTCCATCTCACCAAAGGCATGCTCCGAAAGTGGAGTTGCTGATTTTGATGCTTTGCTCAAGCCCGATTTGAGTGCCTGCAACAGCTCCTCACCTTCAAGCGTTGCCGCTGGAGTGGTCACCCCTGCTGGCGGCGTGTAAGTAAACTTGCCATCGGCGAGCACATATCTCTTGCCTTTTACCAACAGGCTTGTTTTCGCTTCGCTGTCTCTTGCAAGTTGCAGAGTACCTTCTGTAATCGTATCAGCCATAACCATCTCCTTTATAAATTTCGTTACATGTATCGACATGTAGGTTCGTTACATGATTCAGTTATAACCCAACGAATAAACGAATAGTGTGAAGATTGTGTGACAATGAAGGTAGG
>CAZOFC010000211.1:0-2489 GCA_964578965.1 uncultured Azospirillum sp. | reverse complement strand
TACTCCTGTGCAGTACTGTTTTAGCTTTTCATCCGACGGGATACCCTATCGCGTGAATTCACTATGCCCCGGTATAATGACAACCGCGTGACATGTGTGTGACAGTTCTGTGAAGATTCATACGTCGTTAACAAAACGACGGATTTAGGGGGGATTATGTAATCCATGGGCGCGCGCGGAAAGCGGCTATTGCTGCAAGGTCGATTCGGTGATCAGCCGGGTCGAGCGTTTGAAGGTAAGGTACGCCCAGAACCATTCAAACAGCACGGCGATGCGGCTTTGCATATTGGCCAGAAACGCAATATGCACAAAGCCCCAGAACCACCACGCAATCGCCCCTTTGATGCGGAAGCGCCCAAAATCCGCCACCGCAGATTTACGGCCAATGGTGGCCAGGCTGCCGTAATGTTTATAAGCAAACGCGGGGGCGGGTGGGCAGCCTTCGATCCGCGCGCGGATATGGCGGGCCACGAACTGGCCGCTTTGCTTGGCGGCGGGGGCAAGGCCCGGCATCGGCTTACCGTTCCAGACTTCGGCCCAGGCAGTGTCGCCAATCGCGTAAATCGCCTCATGCCCCACTACGGTGAGGTCGCGGTTCACTTTGATGCGCCCGGCGCGGTCGGCCTCGACCCCGAGCCATTTCGCCGCCGGTGAGGCCTGCACCCCCGCCGCCCAGATCACATTGCGCGAGGTGATGCGCTCACCATTCACCAGCACCCCGTCGCCATCGATCATCTCGACACGCCCGCCGGTTTTGACCGTGACGCCGAGTTTCTCAAGCGCAGATTGGGTATAGCCCGCGACCCCTTCAGGCATCACCGCGAGCAAACGCGGGCCTGCCTCGATGAGGATGATGCGCGATGTTGCGGGGTCGATATTGCGGAATTCCTGATCCATCCCCTGATGGGCGAGCTCGGCGATCGCCCCCGCAAGCTCGACGCCCGTTGGCCCACCGCCGACAATCACGAACGTGAGCAGCGCCTCGCGCAAGGCGGGGTCGTCGGTATTTTCCGCCTGCTCGAAGGCTGTGAGGATTTTCGCACGCACGGCGAGCGCGTCCTCGATGCGCTTCATGCCCGGCGCAAATACCGCCCATTCATCCTTGCCGAAATAGCTGTGCCGCGCGCCCGTGGCCAGCACCAGGTAGTCATAGGGCAGGGGCTTGCCGCCCGCCACCAGCACTTCCTTGCGCGCGGCATCGATGCCGCTCACTTCCCCGAGCAGCACGCGGATATTGTCCTGGTCGCGAAACAGGCTGCGAATGGGGGTGGCAATATCCGAGGGCGAGAGGCTTGCCGTCGCGACCTGATAGAGCAGCGGCTGGAAGAGATGGTAGTTATGCTTATCGATCAGCGTCACGCGGCAGGCAGTGGTGCGTAAGCTGCGCGCTGCGGCAATGCCGCCAAAGCCCCCGCCGACGATGACCACCCGCGGCATGCTGTCATCGAGTGTTGGGAATTTGCCGCTGAACTGCGGGAAAATGCGCCCAATCCGCGAGCGAATGAGGTAGTCGATCGAAATCTTGTTCGGCCCCACAAACATCAAGATGCTGACGAGCATCATCCAGTAGAAGAACTCGGCAACCTGCGCATCGCCGCCATGGGCGTGGGTGGCGCTGCCCAGCAGCACGAGCGTAAGCGCCGCCCAGATGCGCGCCGCAAAGCCAATGGCCAGACAGAACGCGCCCACCGTGCACACCAGCGTCAGCAGCAGCGAGGATTCATAGTCCCGCAGCACCGATAAATGCGGCTGATACTTGAGGATATTCAGCCAGCCGACGACATCCATCGCGTCCATCGCGCTGTTGCCCGCCACATAGAGAATACCCGCCACCCACAGGCGGATGAACACAAAATAAAACGGCCCGACCGAGAATTTCAGCCAGCGGAACAACCGGCCAAGGCTGGCCGCCATCGGCAGCGCCGAATCCCTAAGGCCGCGCAGCAGAAAGTCGATGGATTTGAGCCCCCCGCCCATGATGCTCCAATAGCCGAGCATGATGATCCAGAACACCTGCGCATTGACCGCCTGATAGCTATATTGCGCCACCAGCGTGAGGATAAGCAGGCTGAGCGCCGCAAAGCGCGTAAGCAGGCCAAAGGTGAGCAGCACCGCGCCGAGAATTTCAATCGTCACCCCAAGATAGGCCGCAAGCTGCGGGCTCATCCAGCTGACGGGGTATTCATGCTGCGCAAGGTAGAGCGCGTTGTCCCAATCGGCCAGTTTCACCGTCGCCGACATCAGGAAGGCATGGGCAATCGCCGGGCGGCGGATGAGGTCAAGCAGCGGCGAGAAAATTTCATCGCTGGAATTGAGCACCGCGCCAACCCGCCGCACCCACAGCGTGGCAATATGGTGAAAGCGATAGCGGCGTGCGGTTGACATCACCCATCCCTAACCGCCCCGCGCAGCGGATGCAAGCGGCGAGATTGCCCGCCCGCTCAGCCGCGCATTTACAAGGGTTTTTGCAGTTAGGGCGGCAGAAAATA
>CAZOFC010000210.1:0-2499 GCA_964578965.1 uncultured Azospirillum sp. | reverse complement strand
CCCTCCACCCCAACCCGCAGTTCCCGCCGCTCCCCCGCGCCATCCACCAGCGTCGGCGCCGTCAGCCTCAGCCTCGGTTCGCCGCTGCCATCGAGGAACTCCAGCACGTTGCTCACCAGACGCAGACCCGCCACCGCGCTCACGTCCACGCGGTACCGAAGCTCCTCTCGCTCCGGCTTCTTCGCCAGGTGAACGTAGTCCTCCGTCCCCTCCGCCGTCGCACGGTGCAGCACGTCACCTCCGGCCCCCTCGATGCTCATGCCCACCGCACCAACCACGATGAGATAGAGCATGCCACTAACCCATGATTGTTTGACGCTGATGCTGCGGCAGGCAAAGTAAATCAACAGCAGTAACGCCATCCCAAATGCTGCAGCCAGAATACGCTTGAGCTGCCCGCGGCGGTTGAATTCACTGCTGAATAAGACCGCCAGCGCCAAGAGCGGCAAGGCCAGCGATAACATGGGCCAGGTCAGGCGCTGGTGCGCCTCCGCACGATAGGCCGCTGCCTGTTTGTCATTCAAGCCTTCACGATCAAATAGCTGCCAGATAGTGCGCTCCGAGGGGGAGCGTTTGCGCGTCACCTGTTTGCCATAAAAGGCAATATCGATGGCGTAATCATCAAACGCTAACCAGCTGACCTTACCCTCGCGCCATTGCTGACGCATCCCGTTTTTGAGATAAAATCGTGGGCCAGCAGCGGTCTGTTCCATACGTCCCGAATCGGCAATCATGGTGATGCGCTGTTTGGGGTCGCGGCTATCATGCATCATCACACCCGAGAGATTATTCGCTTCGTCGCGCGCACGCACATACACCGTCACGCCGTCGATGGGGGTGTTGAATACCTCCTCTTGCAGCAGCACAGAGGCATATTTGTCGCGAAAGAAGGTACGGATATCCTGAAATTTGGCATTGGCTTTTGGCATCAGCGCAAGGCCAAGCGCATAACAGGCAAGGGTGCATAACAGCCCAAGCATAATCGCCGGTTTTGCGAGTTGCCATTTACTGATGCCCACCGCATTGAGCACAATCAGTTCGCTTTCGGTGGTCAGGCGGTTGTAGGTGTAGATCACCGCAATGCCGAGCGCGATGGGCATAAGAATCAGTAATAGCTGCGGCAACATCAGGCCCGAGAGAAACATAAAATCGGTGATCGAAAGGCCGCGGCTAAGCATAAAGTCCAGAAATTTAAGGATTTGCGTCAACCACACAATCGCCGTCAAGCTCGCGGTGATAACCACCGTCGGCCAGAGTAAATGCATAAACAAATAACGCTCATATTGACGCATGGGCAATCTATACGGTTTCTTGCATCGGCGCGCAACGTTGCTATAGGTATTTGGCACATCGTTTATTCACTTTCATACTGGGGCTTTTCATATGATTACACTCAGCTTCACCACGAACGCCGCACCCGCAAGCAAAACCGCGAGCGCCACCGCCATCTTCGTCGCGGATGATCTTAGCCTCGCCCACGCGAAGGATGCTCTGGGCAGCGCGTTTAATTATGTCGGTCAATCCGTGGCGGCCGCCCAATTTTCTGGCAAAAAAGGTGAAACGCTGACCCTGCTCAACCCACAGGGCGCACCAAGCCATATTCTCGTCATCGGCCTTGGCAAAGCGAAGGATGCCACCACACTCACGTTCGAAGAAGCGGGCGCTGCCGCCATCGCTTCTGCCCTTGCCGCCAAAGTAAGTGGGCTTGAGATGATCGCAAGCGTCAGCAAATCCATCAAGCTTGATGCGGCAACCGTGGCCGCTTACCTCGCCTCGGGCGCGAAACTGCGTGCCTACACATTCGATAAATACAAAACCAAAGTGAAGCCCGAGAACAAGCCCAAGCTCAAAACCGTGCAGGTGCGCACTGCGGTTGCTGACAAAGCAAAAGCCAAATTCGCGCCCCTGCTGGCGATTGCTGAATCGGTCGCCTTCACGCGCGATATTGTGAGCGAACCGGCCAATGTGATTTACCCCGAAACCCTCGCTGCACAGGCAAAAACGCTAGAGAAACTCGGCGTGAAAGTCGAAATCTTGGGCGAAGCGGCGATGAAAAAACTCGGTATGGGTGCGCTGCTTGGCGTTGGTCAAGGCTCAATCCGCGAATCGCAACTCGTCATCATGCAATGGAACGGTGGCAAAAAAGGCCAAAAGCCCGTCGCCCTCATCGGTAAAGGCGTGACGTTCGATACTGGTGGCATCAGCATCAAGCCCAGCAACGGCATGGAAGAAATGAAATGGGATATGGGCGGTTCCGCCACCGTCATTGGCACCCTGCGCGCACTAGCTGCCCGCAAAGCGAAAGTGAATGTGGTCGGCGTCGTCGGCCTGGTTGAGAACATGCCCGATGGCAACGCCCAGCGCCCGGGCGACGTGGTGAAAAGCATGTCCGGCCAAACCATCGAAGTCATCAATACCGACGCCGAAGGCCGGCTCGTGCTGGCCGATGCGATGTGGTACACGCAAGGCCGCTTCAAGCCGGACTGCATGGTCGATCTG
>CAZOFC010000209.1:0-2520 GCA_964578965.1 uncultured Azospirillum sp. | reverse complement strand
GCTACCGCGGCTATGGCCTGCCGGTCGCGGAACTCATCGCCGAGGGCAATATTGGCCTGATGACGGCGGTGAAAAAATTCGAGCCCGAGAAAGGCTTCCGCCTGAGTACTTACGCGATGTGGTGGATTCGTGCGAGCATTCAGGAATTCGTGCTGCGCTCATGGAGCTTGGTCAAAATGGGCTCCTCGGCGGCGCAAAAACGCCTGTTCTTCAACCTCAAAAAAATGCGTAAGCGCTTAAAATCGATTGATGACGGCAAGACCCTCACGCCGGATGAAATCCGCATCATTGCCCACGAGCTCGATGTGAACGAGCAGGACGTGATTGATATGGACGAGCGCATGGGCGCGACGGATAAGAACCTCAATGCCCGCGTGGGGATGGACGGCGAAACCGAGTGGATGGACATGCTGGCCGACCCCAGGGAAAGCCACGAGGATATTCTGGCTGATGACCAAGAAATGCGCCTGAAGAAAAAGCTCCTCGCCCAAGCGCTTGAAAGCCTGAACGACCGCGAGCGCGAGATCATCATCGCGCGGCGCATGAACGAGGAAGAACTAACCCTTGAGGAACTCTCCAAGCAATTTGGCATCAGCCGCGAACGCGTCCGCCAAATTGAATCCCGCGCGCTCGAAAAAATGACCCAGTTTGTGGTGGATGCCGCAAACAAAGCGGCACTCCCTAAAGCGAACGTGGCGTAAGCCAAAAATTTGTTGACACTTTGCACCGCTGCATTATTATTTGAACTGTAAGGAACAGCGGAGCGTATGCATGAGCTTACATATCGCCAATCGTCGGTCTTCTCGTCGCGCGTTTTCGCTTGTTGAATTAAGTATTGTACTGGTCATCCTTGGCCTGTTAGTGGGTGGCGTTCTCTCTGGCCAATCCCTCATCCGGGCGTCGGAGCTGCGGGCAGTGGGCACGGAGTATTCGCGCTATGTCACTTCCGTGCAGACCTTTCGCGATAAGTACTTCGCCATCCCCGGCGATATGAATAATGCCACAGCGTTTTGGGGTCACGCCGGCGGCACAGATTGTAACAACCGCAGCGGTACTGCCGCGACCACACCTGGCACCTGCGATGGGGATGGCAACGGGAATTTGGCAAATGCTGCAGCAGCATCTCAAACCGGTGAGTTTGCCCAGTTGTGGCGTCATCTTGCACTCGCAGGTCTGATTGAAGGCACCTACAGTGGAAATGCCAATACTGGTGGTACGCAGCATTGCGCAATCGGGACTGATTGCCCTCGTAGCAAACTATCCAACGCCGGATGGGGAGCAAACTATAACCCTAACTTTGCAGGTGACACATACAACTACGCCTTTGATTACGGTAATAATTTTAGAATTGGATCAGCGTTAGCTACTAGCATCCCTGGTGGTGCCATTTTCAAGCCCGAAGAAGCATGGAACATTGATACCAAACTAGATGATGGAAGGCCAGGAACAGGTAAAATAATTCCTGCAGGTTGGGATAGCTGTACCACTGCAGCAACCAACGCGGATTATACTGGAACATACGACCTCGCAAACAGTGCGGTCGTATGCGCATTGTGGTTTCCAAAAGCCTACTAGGTTTCGCTAAACCGCCGCCTCGACCATGATCTCGACTGCCCAATCGGGGCTGGCGAGTTTCGCTTCCACCGTCGCGCGGGCGGGGGTGTGGCCGGGCACCACCCAAGCATCCCACGCCGCGTTCATTTCCGTGATGGTTGCAATATCCGTAAGCCAAATATTGGTTTTAAGCAGCTTGGTTTTATCGCTGCCCACGCGCGCGAGGGTCTCCTCAATTTGGGCCAAAATATCGGCCGTTTGTTCACGCACGGATTTGCCCGCGGCCGCTTCTGCCACATAGCCCGAAAGATACACCTTGCCGCCATGTACCACCGCATCACTCATCCGTGGGCCAGCATCGATACGGGTAATCGTCATATTTGGCTCCGTTAGAAAATGTTGTCATTGCGAGCGTATAGCGAAGCAATCCATCTTGGCCACAAAAAAGGTGGATTGCCACGTCGGCCAAAAGGCCTCCTCGCAATGACGATAAGAATTCTAGAGATGACTACGCAACATGGGCTGCGTGAACCGTTTCCTCGCGCCACGCGCTAATTTGCGCAATGCTTGCTTCAATGGCGGCGCGCTCGTGGCTTTCAATGGCCTGCTCGAGTTTCTTCACCACTGCATCCATCCAGTCCCATCCCGCAAGCCGTGCCGACATCGCGCGCAGCATGAGCTCATTGAGGGGTGAGCCAAGCATGGCGCGATAGCCATCGGCATAGGTCGTGGCCGCCCGCTCGATCTCGCGCAGCGCCGCCTCAAGCTCGGCCCCTGCGGTGGGCGCCTCATCATCAATCCGCGAAAGCGCCATCTGTGCCTCAAGCTTTAAAAGTGCGGCAAGGTCGCCCTGCTGGTACGCCGCATTGAGCATATGCATGGCATTGGCAGTGTTGCCTGCCGTTTGCACTGCGCAGTCGGGGTGAATTTCCTTGGCAAGGCTACGGTAGCGGGTTTTGATTTCGC
>CAZOFC010000208.1:0-2537 GCA_964578965.1 uncultured Azospirillum sp. | reverse complement strand
GCCAAGTGCCAGTGGAGTTCACCAGGGCGATGGATTTGGAGGAGCGCAAAGGCGTGAACGTCGCCTTTAACCGCGCCACCAATGATTTGCGTCCGAAGGATACGCCCGAGAATATCACCGATGCGCTGGCGCGGGTGGCCGGATGCTGGATAGACGTTGAGCGTGTTTGCTCCGGCGTTGGCGATGAAGATGAATTCTCCCGGTTCGGGCGAAGGCAGCACCGCGCCACTACTGGCAGCAACCGTGGTGAACTGGTTTGTTTGCCGGTTGATGACCGTAGCGGTCGCTTGCGTTGTTCCAGCACCGCTAAGCCCGCTTGCGTTGGCTTTTAATGCCATCCGACCACTGCCTGCCATTAGCTTCATCGCGTCGAAGAAGCTGGAGCCATCGGGGGAGACTTTCAGTGTAAAGTTATCGTCGCCGAGCAATCCAAATTCCGCGCGGGCCGACCAGTTGTTCTGAAATAGGAAGCTCGCTTTATCACCTGCAGAAGCTTTGTTGAGCTTCACTTGTACTTCAGAGCCGATGTTATTGAACAGAATGGCGGCACTGTTTACGCTGAGTTTGTTGGTCGCATCGGCGGTCGCATTAATGCCAACCATGGGAATATTCTGGAAGCTTACCGAGGCAGTGGTTAGAGCCCACGCTGCTCCATCATAGGTATTGAGCGCATTCGTATCCATCGCCCATACGGTCAGGCCTTCCCACGGGGTAATGAAGCTCCAGCCGGTGCTGTACACCGCTATAGCTTTTGCTTGGCCGACCCATGCGCCTGTGGGGCTGGTGCCTACCACATAGCAATCCCCGGCCATCGGACTCGCTGGCGGCGTATTGGTGCCTACGCTGGCTACCGCCGCCTGCAGCAACACATCAATCAAATCGAAGCTGGCATTGACGGTGACTTCCTTCTGCGACTGTGATTGCAACACATAGGGCAGCTTCACCCGATTCGTGGTGTTTGGCATTGGAATTCCCCGTTCTTGTGATAAATTGAAAACTATGAGCAAACATTGTTGTCCCACCGACTTGGATACCTCTGCCGATGATGCGGCCTATCGCCGTATCTTGTGGGTGGTGCTTGTTTTGAATGCAGTGATGTTCGTGGTTGAAATTCTATCTGGCCTGCATGCCGGGTCCGTTTCATTGCAGGCCGATGCACTAGATTTTCTGGGAGATGCTGCAAATTACGGGATTGCTCTTTACGCTTTGGGCCGCTCGCTCAGATTCAAAGCATTCACGGCCTTAACCAAATCTGCCACCATGCTCGTTTTTGGCATTTGGGTGATTGGCCAAGCCTTTTATAAAATTTACACCGGTATACTGCCTGCGGCGGAAGTGATGGGCGTGGTTGGTTTCATCGCCTTGGCTGTGAATCTCATTTGCTTCTATCTGCTTTCGCGCCATAGCCGCGAAGACAGCAATCGTAAGTCGGTATGGTTATGCAGCCGCAACGATGCAGTTTGTAATATTGCTGTTCTTGTCGCAGCTGGTGCCGTGCATTACACAACGTCTTTCTGGCCCGACTTGCTGGTTGCGGGCATGATTGCGACCCTCGCCATATCTGGCGCTTGGCAAGTGATGCGTCAGGCGCGCAAGGAGCTGAGCCAGACTAAAGCGTAGCATTGCCCGCATGCCCACGCCCAACAGATGTCGAGAGCTGGTAAACATTGACCGTGATGCTGCTTTGCACCGCCCCGAAATCAGCGATCTGCTGCGCGGCGGTGTAGATGGCTGATGGACTAGTAAGGTTCAGCAAAGTGCGTTTCACGGTAGCTCCTTGCATGATATCGACCTCGTAGCGCTCCGATTCTTCATTGAGTGGCACGTCCACAAGATCTCGCCAATCACCATTGATGCGGGTACGGCGTTGCCAGGAGATGGTCAAGTTGTCGAAAGCGCGGCTCCCGACCACATGCACAGGTGCGTAAGGTTTCAACGCCCGCGCGGTGTAAGTGAAGTTCTGCAACGCAGTTGCACCTAACGTCGAGCCGATCGTCACCGGCTTGAATTGTTTGCTAATGCCCCAGCCACTAGCTGCCATCAAATCCCGAGCCAGCGCGTTCGTGAGCAATACAAACCGCTCGCTTGGCGCATGGTTGCCAATGGCCCACTCGGTGCCAAGCCGTCCGCGCAGTAGGCCTGAGAGCTGGTATTTGTTCTCCGATAGCAGCGTGGCGGTTTGGAATTGAATGATCTCGTCACCGATGACGCAGGCATTAGCTCCATTCAGCACGGCGATATCGGTCACGCTTTGCAGCTGGCCGAAGGTAAGCAGCACCTCCACCGTGCTAATCATGTCCCATGTGTAGATGGTGCCAACAGGCAGCACGTTAAGTGTCGAACCGATCGTGGCCTGCGCCGTGAGCGTTTGCATCAGCGCGTAGTTGGCACCGTTATCATCGGAACGATAGACGGCAGATGCTGTCCAGTCGCCGCCAAGCGCTACCACGCCATAGCGCAGATACGCATCGGTGATGCCATCGGTCGGGAATGCCGGGAGGTCCAGCAGCTCGAGGCGTGTGTTCGATACGATGGTG
>CAZOFC010000207.1:0-2538 GCA_964578965.1 uncultured Azospirillum sp. | reverse complement strand
CTACGTCCCCTTGCCC
Source organism: uncultured Azospirillum sp. (assembly GCA_964578965.1). GTDB lineage: Bacteria > Pseudomonadota > Alphaproteobacteria > Rickettsiales > UBA3002 > QFOX01. The sequence goes on along the minus strand of CAZOFC010000207.1, from coordinate 2,522 downwards.
AATTATAACAACTAATCGATTGGTGTGCTGCTGCAAAGTGTCGAGGTCAGCCGCCTTGCGGATAAACTGGGCGTCGGCTTCATCACGATTAAATCCGGCGAATTTAAGGATGCGCCAAGCTTCAGTGAACCCCTGACCGAGGCGCAACGCGAAGTGCTACGTGAGAGCATCACCGATTCCTATGACCATTTTGTGCGCATCATCGTGGAAAGCCGCAAGCTTGACGAAGAAACCGTGCGCAGTTTGGCCGATGGCCGGGTCTATACCGGTAGTAAAGCCTTATCGCTCAAGCTGATTGATGCGCTGGGCGGCACCGAGGAAGCCCTCGATTGGCTCGCCACCGAGCGCAAAATTAACCCTAAACTGAATCTCATTGACATCGAGCCAGAGCGTGAGCTGCAGTCGATCTGGGGCGAGTTCGCACAAGCTGCCGGAATTAAATTTTTAGGCAAGTCCGCAGTAGGGCTTGACGGCTTGGTAAGCATCTGGCATCCTTCGCTTACGCAATAACACCATGATATAGCGAGAGAAACGATGACGAAATCTGAACTCATCCAGCGCCTGGCCAAACGCTACCCGCATCTCTATCAGCGCGATATTGAAGTGCTGGTTGGCACCATGTTCGATGAGATCAGCAATGCCTTGGCCAGCGGCAACCGGGTTGAGCTTCGTGGCTTTGGTGCCTTCTCGGTGCGTGAGCGTGAAGCACGCGCCGCGCGCAACCCGAAAAACGGTGCCATGGTTAGCGTCGGTAAGCGCCACGCGATTTACTTCCGCACCGGCAAAGAACTCCGCGAGCGCGTGACAAGCGTTATCCCTAAAGACTAGTGCCCACACGCATTAAAAATTGCGGCCTCACCACGCTAGTGTCGATTGATTGCGCCATCACCACTGGTGCTGCCTTTGTTGGCTTTGTGCATCACGAGCCATCCCCCCGTCATGTCAGCCTTGCGCAGATGACTGCGCTCAGGGCACATGCCGCCTCGTTGATTAAAACGGTGGCGGTGCTGGTGAACCCAACGGATGAGTTACTCGCAACCATCGCCACTGAGGTAAAACCCCATTTTATTCAACTCCATCAAGTGGCGGATGGTGCGCGCATTCAATCCATCGAGGCACGATTTGGCATTCCCATCATCACAGCGATTTCTGTCAAAAGCCCTTCGGACCTAACCCACATCGCCGCATTCGAGGAAATCAGCGCTCACCTGCTTTTTGATGCGCCTGTTGCAGGCAGTGGCCATGCCTTTGACTGGAGCTTACTCAAAAACCTGCCGCTGCGCAAAAAATGGTTTCTGGCCGGCGGCCTTACGGCAGAAAATGTGGGCCAAGCCATTCGTATAACCCATGCCCCCATGGTGGATGTATCCAGCGGCATTGAGGAAAGTTTAGGTGTCAAATCGCTCGAAAAGATTGCGAGTTTTAATCAGGCTGTGCTAGTTACCGGCTAAATCACTTTGTCATGCCAGCGAAAGCTGGCATCCAGCTAGTTAAAAAATTCTCGCAGCGCAGACGCGCTGCACTGGATACCAGCCTGCGCTGGTATGACAAGTATAGGAAAATATATGACGCACCTCGCCCAACAGCCCGATACGCACGGCCATTTTGGCCCCTATGGTGGTCGCTATGTAAGCGAGACCCTCATGCCGCTTATTCTTGAGGTTGAACAAGCCTACATCGCCATGCGCGATGACCCTGCCTTCCATGCGCAGTTCGATAATCTGATGAAGTATTATGTGGGTCGTCCAAGCCCGCTTTACTTTGCACCACGCTTGACCGAACAACTCGGCGGCGCGCAAATCTTCTTCAAGCGCGATGAGCTGAACCATACCGGCGCACACAAAATCAATAACTGTATTGGGCAGGTGCTGCTTGCCATGCGTATGGGCAAAAAGCGCATTATTGCGGAAACGGGCGCTGGCCAGCATGGTGTCGCCACCGCCACCGTCTGTGCCCGCTTTGGCTTGGAGTGCGTGGTCTACATGGGCGCGAAGGATATCGCCCGTCAGGCGCCGAACGTGTTTCGCATGAAACTGCTTGGCGCGAAAATCATTCCCGTCACCAGCGGAAGCCAAAGCCTGAAAGACGCGATGAACGAAGCCATGCGCGATTGGGTGACGAATGTTGCTGATACCTATTACCTCATCGGCACGGCCTCAGGCCCTCACCCCTTCCCCATGATGGTGCGCGATTTTCAATCCGTCATCGGCACCGAGGTACGCGCAGAATTCCAGCAGCGTTTTGGTAAACTGCCGGATATGCTCGTCGCCTGTATCGGCGGCGGCAGCAACGCCATTGGCCTGTTCCACCCGTTTCTTGATGATGCATCGGTGAAGCTGGTAGCCGTCGAAGCAGCAGGCCACGGCATCGATACGGATTTTCATGCCGCTTCCCTCACCCGCGGCACACCGGGCATCCTCCACGGTACGCGCACCTACCTCCTACAAAATACGGATGGCCAAATTACCGAAGCCCACTCCGTTTCCGCCGGGCTGGATTACCCCGGCATCGGCCCCGAGCAT
>CAZOFC010000206.1:0-2550 GCA_964578965.1 uncultured Azospirillum sp. | reverse complement strand
CCACCCGTGAGCACACTGCGGCCCGTGGCCATATTGTAATTCAGGGCATTCCCCTTAAGAATGTTTTGTCCACGTGTCAGCGTCACGTTGCTACCGACGAGATCGATCGTATCCGTATCCACATTGTAGATTGCTTTTTCACCGATAGCTGTCTCTGTTGGGGTGGTGAAGACTACGTTTCCTTGCGCCTCGATGCGATAAATGCCCTGGCCTTCAGTAGGGGCCGGTGCGGGGGTTGCCCCCTCCTCCTTGTCGCCACCACGATAGAACACGGTCATTTGTGCTGCGCGCATGTTGGTCGTGCCCTGCACCGCAATCACATTACCGGTAAAAATCGCTTTATGCTCGGCTTGCAGCACATCCAGCTTGTCTGACGAAATCTCGATCGGGCGGTCTTTTTGCAGGCCGCTGGCTTGCGCCCATGCCGCTGGCGCCACCAGCAGGGTAATCAGCACAAGTAGAATGGCCTGAAAACGATAACGCAGCATGAACCAGTGATTCCTGTTAAAACGTGACTTTTACGGGGGCATCCCCGCGGGTGAAGATAAAGCGCTTGCCATCATCCACGATTTCAAAGCCGCTGGCAAGGATGTTGCCGCGCGCAGTTTCACCGTAAATTGCCTCATTCCCGAAAATATGCAGCGGATCAACCTCGATGGTGGCACGCTCGGTGTTCAGGTTTGCCCCCACTTCATCGACCAACACCACATGCCCATAGAGCTCGATGCGCTTGAGCGCCTGATCATACTCCGCGCGGTCTGCCGTGAGCGAATACCATTTGCCGCTGGCCTTGGTCATCTGCGCCTGCGCCTCGATGATTTCAACAAGGCGCGCTGTTTTTTGCGTGGCACTTTTACCGCTGATCTTAAATTCCTGCCCCGCATCCCCCACACTGCGATATTCGGGGTTGCTCATCACGGGGCTCGCTGCAGGGGCATTACCCGCAGCGCTGCGATCTACAAACGAAATACGTACACCTGAAGCATCCTCGCTCAGTAGTGGCCAGATGATGAGGCTAGCCGTTAGCAGGAAGGCAATCGCAATCAGCGACCATTTGCTGAGTGCCACAAAGCGCGTGTAACGCTGAATACGGCGAAATAGATGATCGGCCTTGCCCAGCGACCACCAGGATGAGAGTTTTTCTGCTTGTTTTGCTGTTGGGGGAAGCGTCATGCCTACATGATCCCCGCGCGCAGGCAGTCATGAATATGCAGAATGCCCACGGGCCTGCCATCCTCAAGCGCGAACAAGCAGGTGATGGATTTACTGTTCATAATCCCAAGCGCCTCGGCCGCAAGCGTTGCAGGCGTAATCGTCACCGGGTTTTTGGTCATCACTTCCAGGGCGGTTTTGGCCATCAGGCTTGGGTCCATATGGCGGCGCAGATCGCCATCCGTCACAATCCCAAGCATCACGCCGCTTGCATCCACCACCCCGGCACAGCCGAAGCGCTTTTGCGTCATCGTCAGCAGCACCTGCTGCATGGGCGCCTGATCGCCAACCAATGGTAATTCATCGGCCTTGTGCATTAAATCAGCCACGCGAATGAACTGCGAGCCCAACTTGCCACCGGGGTGATAGACGCCAAAATCGGTTTTACTGAAGCCTTTACGCTCCATCAACGCCACAGCGAGCGCATCACCAAAGGCGAGCATCATGGTGGTGCTTGTCGTCGGCGCACCAATGGGCGAGGCTTCAGGCACCGCTGGCAGCACAATCGCAATATCCGCCGCTTCCACCAAGACCGATTCCGCGCGGCGCACGAGGGCCACGAGTGGAATTGCAAAGCGGCGCGTATAGGCAATGATGTCGCGCAGTTCGTGCGTCTCGCCGGAATTGCTAAGGCACAGCACCAAATCATCGGGTGTAATCATGCCCAGATCGCCGTGGCTCGCTTCCGAGGGGTGGACAAAATACGCAGGGGTACCCGTCGAGGCGAGCGTTGCCGCAATCTTTTTGCCGATATGCCCGCTCTTGCCCATGCCCGATATGATAATGCGACCTTTTAGGCCCGCGACAGCAGTCACCAACGCTTCAAATTTCTCATCAAGGGCGGCGGCAACTGCCTCAAGCCCCTCGATTTCACGCGCGATCACCGCCCGCGCGGAAGCCAACGCGTCAAAACTCGGGGCTGGTTTGCTGGTTGGCTTCATGGCTTAATGCGCAAAAATATCGATTTCAGGCCAACCCGCAAGGTCGAGGCTCGCGCGGGTGGGAAGGAAGCGGAAACACTCCTGCGCGAGCTGCGTGCGGCCTTCGCGCTCGAGCATTACGTTCAATTTTTCACGCAACGCATGCAGATAGCGCACGTCACTTGCGGCATATTCCTGCTGCTCGGGCGAGAGAGTCACCTGCCCCCAGTCACTGCTTTGCTGCTGCTTTGATACTTCCTGCCCCAGCAATTCGCGGCAAATATCCTTGAACCCATGGCGATCGGTAAAGGTGCGCACGAGGCGCGAGGCAATCTTGGTGCAATAGATCGGCGCGGTGACGACCCCGAGGTAATGCTGCAAAATCGCGACATCAAACCGCGCGAAGTGAAACAGCTTC
>CAZOFC010000205.1:0-2667 GCA_964578965.1 uncultured Azospirillum sp. | reverse complement strand
CCATCGAAGAAGGGGGCAAAGACGCCACCAGCCTCACCAGCGCCATTGGTGCGGCGATGATTGGCTGGTTCGGCACCGCGATGCTGTGCTATGTGACGCCGAAGGAGCATCTCGGCCTGCCGAATCGCGATGACGTGAAAGTGGGGGTGATTAGTTACAAAATTGCTGCGCATGCGGCGGATTTGGCGAAGGGTCACCCATCCGCACAAATTCGGGATAATGCGCTTTCCCGCGCGCGGTTTGATTTCAGGTGGAACGACCAGTTCAACCTCGCGCTCGACCCCGACACGGCGCGCGAATACCACGATGAAACCCTGCCCGCCGATGGCGCGAAGGTGGCCCATTTTTGCAGCATGTGCGGCCCGAAATTTTGCAGCATGAAAATCTCGCAAGAGGTGCGTGATTTCGCCAAAACCGAACGCGCACTGGGAAATAATGCTGCAGCCGCGCTCGATGAAGCGACTGCACAAAAAGAGATGGATAAAATGAGCCAAAAATTCAAAGCCGAAGGCAGCGAGATTTACCAGAAGGTGGGGTAGGTGGCAGCCCGTCCCCCTCACCCTACCCCCCTCCCCGTGGGGGAGAGGGATACAAAAAATCCTCGCCCCAGCGGGGAGAGGAAAGCGCGCCGGCGAGCAGGTGAGGGGGCCTATCAACCCAAGCCATCACGAGCTTTGCGTGTGAATGCGAAGCGCCTGCGCAGAGATAGCACCGAAGTCGAAAAGAAACTATGGCGGGCGCTGCGCAATCGTCAGTTGGCGGGGGTGAAATTTCGTCGTCAATTCCCTGTAGAAGGCTATGTTGCAGATTTTGCTGCGCCAGAGCATCGGCTCATTGTGGAACTCGATGGCGGCCAGCACAACGATGAAGCGGCGAGGGCGCGGGATGCTGCTCGCACTGCGCGGCTCGAACAATCTGGCTGGCGCGTGCTTCGCTTTTGGAATAATGAGGTGATAGAGAATATCGAGGGAGTGGTGGTTACCATTCGCCATGCCCTCACCCGAAATCACGAAGGGTGATTTCGACCTCTCCCGAAGGGCGAGGTAAAGGAAGGTAGCTTATCTAAAACGGGTTTAGAAAAACAATCGAGCATTGTTCGCGTGTTTCGGACAGCGCGTAATCGTTGCCAGATCGACAAATATCCCACGTCGTACCTGAATATGTAACGCGCAGCGTTCCTTGTGTGCTTTTACCATCATCAATTTTACTATCAATATTCCAAGCTTCTTCAGGCTTGAGGAGGCTTGTGTAAGGTGGGTGTGTATTTCCGCTGGCTGCTCCAAACATGAGTAAATTTAGGTTGCTGCCAACACGGCTAGCGCCAAGTGCCGTAAACTGGCCTGAGGTTGGCGGAAAATAAAGCGGTCCCCAAAACCCCCGCGGTAATCGCGAACCATGCAAACTGCGGGGTGAACCAAAGTTAAGCCCTATGCCTTGATCGCCGGGGGCTTGAATCACTTTTACATTCATCATGCCCGCCATACGCAGATGCTGCCAGAATTGCGCGTCTTCATTTGCTTGTATAGCATTGAATAATTCTATCCTGCCATCGCCGTTGCCATCACATGCGCCTTGCTGTGTGGTGGCATGTACGGCGGCCCCAGAATTGGTGACGCAGGTTGCGTTATACCCACCAAGGCCACCCTGCCGCAGCCAGAATTGGGTGGCGTTTGGCATATCGCCTGGCAAGGCGAAATATTTATCTTTGAAGCTCTGGGTGGCAGTTACGATCTCGTTATATTCGGTCGCGATACCGCGCAACTCGGCAGCACGAATCAGTGATTGCCCCGAGAGCACGCCACCCACCAGCAAGCCCAGAATGACAAGGACAATACTCAATTCGACAAGACTAAACGCTTGCTTATGACCGCAATTATGCATGCATCTTGGGTAGCAAAATATTTGTGGAATGTCTATGTTGCAGTCATGAGAATCTAAAATTACCACATAACGAAACTAGCATATTTCATTGAAACGATTAGCTTATGACCCTTACCCGCGCGCCCTTTACCCCACCGCCTTATGCCGAAATGCAGCAGCGCCATGCGCTGATGGAGGGGACGACCGAGGGCATGTATGCCACCAGTGTCGCCAACATGCAGCGGCTGGTGGATCTGCGCATCAGCGCGATTCGTTACGCAAGCGATGGCCTCGCCATCACCGGCCTTGAGGTGCTGCCGACGCTGGCGGAGGGCGAGAAAATCCCCCTCATGATCTATTGTCGTGGCGGCAGCGGGGATTATGGCATGTTAAGCAGCGGGCAGGTGACGGCGCTGATGGCGCCCTTTGCTACGCGCATGCGTGTGGGCGTGCTCGCCAGTAATTACCGTGGCAATGGCGGCAGCGAGGGCCGCGAGGAATTCGGCGGGGCGGATGTGCATGATGTGCTGAACCTGCTGGCGCTGGGCAAACAGCAAGATTGGTGGGACGGCAAAAATATCTTCATGCTCGGCTGGAGCCGTGGGGGGATGATGACGTATCTCGCCCTCAAACACGGCGCGGTGGTGAATGCGGCGGCTGTCGGCGCAGGTGTCGCCGACCTGGTGGATGGCGCAAGCTTTCGCCCAGCGATGGAGGAGAAGGTGTATCAGCGCTACATCCCCGAGTTTGCGACGCGCGGCGAGGAAGCGTTGCGCGAACGCTCAGCCACCTGTTGGCCCGAGGCAC
>CAZOFC010000204.1:0-2713 GCA_964578965.1 uncultured Azospirillum sp. | reverse complement strand
GGTGCCAATGATTTCCGCCTTCAACTGCGGGGATTTTGCTGCTTCCTGCTGCAGCGTCATGGCTATCGAATAGGCCTCCTGCCCTGTCGAGCACGCCGCCGACCAGATGCGGATGTTGGTTTTGCCACTGGCCTTCAAGGCAGGCAGAATGACCTTCACCAGCTGGTCGAAGGGCTTGGTATCGCGAAAGAACATTGATTCATTGGTCGTCATCGACTCGACCACCTGATAGGCAATCGGTGCGTTCGGGTTCGTGCGTAATTTGCCGATCAGTTCACGGATATCGCCAAGGCCATTCGCTTTGGCGATGGGCCCAAGGCGTGTATCGATGAGGTAGCCTTTATCGGGCGTGAGCGCGATGCCAGAACGCTGCTTGATGAGTGTGGCAATGAAAGTGAATTCTTCGTTGGTGAGGGCGAGTGCAGTCATAACGCCGCCCTTATGAGGAATGGTGCGATTTCATTCAAGGGAAAAACAGCGCTACTGAGTTTCGCCTCAGCCACTGCCTTTGGCATACCATAGACCACCGAGCTTGCCTCGTCCTGACTGGCGACGATACCTCCGGCAGTCACCACCTCCTGCGCACCGCGGGTGCCGTCCGAGCCAAGGCCGGTGAGCACCAGTGCCAACAGCTTGTCGTTATAGAGTTTTGCAAGGCTGCGCAGCATCGGGTCGGCTGAAGGGCGACAGAAATTCTCCGGTGGGTTCTGATTCAGCACAATGCGGATGGGCCCCGCCCCTTCGCGCGTGGCAAGCATATGATAATCCCCCGGTGCCACGTAAATGACGCCCGGCTCAATGGCCTCGCCATCCACCGCTTCGTGGCAGTTAAGGCCTGAGGCCTTTGCCAAGTGATCGGCCAGAATGGCGGTAAAATTTGGAGGCATATGCTGGGTGATGAAGACCGGCACGCGTAGTGTTTTTCCTTTAAATTCACGGAAAATGTGCAGCAAGGCCTGCGGTCCACCCGTCGAGGAAGCAATGGCGACCGCTTTCACATCACGCATCTGGTCGATGCGCTTCAACAGTAGGTTTGAGGTGCCAAGAGGCTCGCTGGGTTTGGTAGGCGCACGCACAGCAGCGGGCGCGGCAGGTGATACGGCTTCGGTTGCTTTGCTGTGAACGCGTGAGGCGTCGTACGGCGCGAGCGCTTTGATTTTGGCTATCAGGCTACGATAGAAATCCCCCACTTCGCCCGTATCGCGCGTCGAGGGTTTGGCGATATAATCCGCCGCCCCCATCTGCATCGCTTTGAGGCTGATTTCCGCGTTACGCGTTGTCAGCGTCGAGGACATGATGATACGTACTTTAGGGGAAATGGCGAGCAGCTTTGGCAGCGCCGTTAGCCCATCCATCACCGGCATTTCAACATCAAGGATAATGACATCGACCGCATGCTGGGCGAGTAAATTCACGGCGATCTCGCCATTCGCAGCCGAGGCTACGACGCTGATCGCCGCATCCTCGCGCAGGGCGCGATCGAACATGCCGCGCACGACGGCGGAATCATCGACGACCATGACGCGAATGGGCGCCGACACTTAGTGCGCCTCATCGTCGATAATGCCAAGCTGGCTGAGCTTGCCGGCGATGATGGCCTCGTCGAACGGCTTCATGACATATTCATCGGCGCCATTCATCATCGCCTGCTGAATTTTATTGAACTCATTTTCAGTGGTGCAGAAAATGATCTTGGGCTGATTAAGTTCCGTATCGGCGCGAATGGCTTTCATGCATTCCATGCCGTCCATCACCGGCATGTTCCAATCCAGAATCATCACATCCACTGTGTTGGCACGGACCTGATCAAGCGCCTCGCGGCCGTTTTCTGCCTCAAGAATGGTAAAGCCGAACACCTCGACAATGCGGCGCACCACTTTGCGTACGATCTTAGAATCATCGACAATCAGGCAGGTGGTCATGCGGCGTCCTTTTGGGTCAGGGTGATGACATGGGCAACGTCAAGAATGATCAGGAGCTCTTCCTTGAGCTTGAATACACCCGCTGACAAAGCGCGCCAGGAGGCGTCGATATTGGCAGGCACTTTCTCGAATTCACTCATGGATAACGAGAGTACATCGCCCACTTCATCGACCATCAGGGCGAAATGTTCCTGCTGGAAATCCACCACCACCATCATGCCGTGCTGCGCCTCGCTCATCGGCGGCATACCCAGACGGCGGCGCATGTCGTAGGCAGTCACAATGCGGCCACGCACATTGAGTGAGCCCGCGATGACTTCCTGCGCGAGTGGAATGGCGGCAATCGGCTGGTGACGCATCACATCACGCACCGCCAGCACGGAAATGCCAAATAGCTGACCGCCCAGACGCAGGGTAACGAATTGTTGTTGAGCCGCGCTTGCCGTTGCTACCGGTAGTGACTCGGTGATGACCGTTAATGCGCCTGTCATGATGCAAGCTCCCGCTTCAATGCGCGTTGTGTGGTGATTTCCATCAGCAACGCCTCGCGGTCGGTTTTAAGGATCATCGCATCGATCCCCGCCTTGAGCGCGCGCTGTTTGAAGATATCGTTGACGGTGGAGGTGAAGCCAATCACTGGCATATGGGCAAAGCCGCTTGCACGCAAGCGCTGCGCAAACTCGAATCCATCCATTTCCGGCATTTCAATATCCGTGATCACGACATCAAAGCCGGCGCGTGATTGCTCGATGATGGAAATTGCCTCTGGCGCATTTGCTGCTTCCGTTACC
>CAZOFC010000203.1:0-2718 GCA_964578965.1 uncultured Azospirillum sp. | reverse complement strand
GGGTGCTTGCGCCCACCTTGCGGCGGAACACTGGCAACCGTGCCTTCCATGATTTTGAGCAGGGCCTGCTGAACCCCCTCGCCCGATACGTCGCGGGTGATGGATGGATTCTCGGATTTGCGAGAAATTTTATCGACCTCATCGATGTAAACAATCCCTTTTTGCGCGCGCTCGACGTTATAATCCGCCGCCTGCAGCAAGCGCAGGATGATGTTTTCCACGTCCTCACCTACATAACCGGCTTCGGTCAGGGTGGTGGCATCCGCCATCGTGAACGGCACATCAAGGATACGCGCGAGCGTTTGCGCAAGCAGCGTTTTACCCGATCCGGTAGGCCCAACAATCAGGATGTTTGATTTTGCGATCTCGATTTCTTTGGATTTCTCCATCACCGCGATGCGCTTGTAGTGGTTGTGTACCGCCACCGCGAGCACCTTCTTCGCGCGCGTTTGGCCAATCACATAATCATCGAGCACCTTACGGATTTGCTGCGGCGTGACCAGCGCTTCGCTCACCTCGGTGGTGGCCGGCGCCTTATCCGCCGTGCGGATGATGTCCACGCATAGCTCCACGCACTCATCGCAGATGAACACGGTCGGGCCAGCAATCAGCTTACGCACCTCGTGCTCGCTCTTACCGCAAAAGCTGCAATAGCGGGTGGTTTTGGTTTCGCGCGGCTTGCTCATAAAATCCCTCGTGGGTGGTCGTCTATTCTATCTACATCAAGTTTCATGCCAGTCTAGCCCTAGGGGGCTGCGCCAGCAAGCGTCCCTATTTCTTCTTCAGCTTCTCAGATTCGGCGCGGTTGGCAACGATTTCATCGATCAGGCCGAATTTCTTCGCATCTTCGGCGCTCATGAAGTTGTCGCGTTCCATTGCCTTTTCAATAATCGGCAACTTCTGGCCGGTATGTTTCACATACATATCGTTTAAACGGCGCTTGAGGCTCAAGATCTCCTGCGCGTGGATCTCGATATCCGTCGCCTGGCCGCGGAACCCGCCTGAAGGCTGGTGAATCATGATACGCGCATTCGGTGTGGCATAGCGCATGCCCGCCTCACCGGCGGTGAGCAGCAGCGAGCCCATCGAGCAGGCTTGGCCAATGCACAACGTGGCCACTTTTGGTTTGATGTATTGCATGGTGTCATAGACCGACAGACCTGCCGTGACGACGCCACCGGGTGAATTGATGTACATGAAGATTTCTTTTTCCGGATTCTCGGATTCAAGAAACAGCAATTGCGCCACAATCACCGCACACATATGGTCCTCGACCTCGCCGGTCAGGAAGATGATGCGCTCTTTGAGCATGCGCGAATAAATATCGTAGGAGCGCTCGCCGCGGCTTGACTGCTCAACCACCATCGGGATCAGCGTTGCCTTCGCTGGGGTGCCCACGCGGTCATGGTAAGCGTCCAGCATATCGTTGCGGTTAAAAATCATAACGTCTCCTTACAGTTACATACCTCACAGGCTGCACCAGCAATGCGCACCCGTCAAAACACTCTAGCGCATATCCTATGCCAAGTGGCGAAAGATAATCCCTCTGTGAGGAAATTGCCACGGTGACATCCAAATTCAAGAGAACAAATTGATCTCAAGCTTAGATATCACCCAAATTCGAGAAATCATGTTTGCGAGACAACCACACGTTTGTTAATGTGTAGTGATGAGGAATGCGTTTTCTTTGGTCGAGCTTTCTATAGTGCTTGTTATTCTGGGACTTCTGATTGGTGGGGTCTTAGCGGGCCAGTCATTAATTCATGCGGCTGAGCTGCGCGCTGTGTCCACTGAGTACAATCGTTTTCTAGCAGCCACACAAACTTTTCGTGACAAATATTTCTCACTCCCCGGCGATATGCCGAACGCGACTCAATTCTGGGGACGTTCAAGTTCAGCATCCGACTGCGTCACAAACAGTGGCGCGGCTGTCGGCGGCGTTGGTACATGCGACGGTAATGGCGACGGGAGAATCACTCTTCCAGTGCTCGCATGGAACGCAAATCAAAGTGGTGAAAACTTTCAATATTGGCGTCAGTTGCAACTTTCGGGTATCATTGAAGGACAAAATAGTGGCAACACAGGAGCGTCCGGATTGAGCGGCGCTAGCCCCGCAAACTGGCAACCCTCAAAATCGGCTAGTAACACTTACTGGACCATGGCCAGCAATGCCAACCTGTGGTTTGGAACATCTTTTGACTATGCCAACGTTCCTCCAGTGACAGGTCGAAATGCGTTCTTTTTAGGGCGCCTCGATGGTGGCGGTCTAATAGCCGTCTTCACACAGACTGACTCTTGGAATATTGATACCAAAATGGATGATGGTTTGCCTGGCAGAGGTAGTGTAAGAAGCACCGCTCAAGGTTGGGGCGGCACTGGCGCTTGCGTTACTGGCCCCTTTCCTAACGGTGCAATCTATCAAACCATCTTTAACAACAATTCCTGCTCAATGGCTTTTACCCCGGATTTTTGAATAAAAAGCCCCACCAACGATGGCGGGGCTTTTGTTAGTTATACGGACTTGTTTTGGCATCCATTATTTTTCGTTTGAAGATGGATTTCGGCATTGCTCGCGCAAACCGGGATGGTGATGAAACCTAAATCCCGCGAAGGCGGGAATCCATCTTGATTTTAATGTCCAGCACGTGGCCCCAGATCCCGGTATTGCTCGCGCAAACCGGGATGGTGATGAAACCTAAATCCCGCGAAGGCGGGAAT
>CAZOFC010000202.1:0-2740 GCA_964578965.1 uncultured Azospirillum sp. | reverse complement strand
GCGCGCCGCCGCCTATTACTGGAGCTTCCGCGCACAGGAAAAACTCGGCGAAACACGCGCCGCTAAGGACGCGCTGAAACAAGCAGCCGCCTACCCCACCACCTTTTATGGCATGCTTGCGGCCAGCACCCTTGGCCTGCCTGCGATTATTCCCGAAGCACCGGAAGTGCGCGACCATGTGCGTAATGACCCGCGCGCCATTCGCGCCGCGTTGCTGGTGCAGCTTGATGCGCGTGCCGAGGCAGAAGAAGAACTGCGTGCATTTTATAGTGCGCTTAGCAGCGACGCGCGCGGCGGAATCGTGACGCTTGCGAGCGAACTGGGCATGCCCAACCTGCAAATGCGTTTAGCGAAAGCAGCGAACCTCGCCCCTGCCGAGCAGCTCTTCGCGCAATACCCCACGCCGGAGTATATGCTCGATCTAAAATCCGTCATCGACCCTGCACTGCTAATGGCTGTGGCACGCAATGAATCCGGCTTTCGTGAGGTGGCGCATAGCACGGCGGGCGCCGTTGGCATGCTGCAAATGCTACCTTCCACTGCGCGGCAGGTTGAGCGCGAGGTTGGCGCGCGCTTACTGACGAGCGCGAGCACTGCCAGCGACACGCCCATTACCGAGCGTCTGAATGACCCCGCCTTGAGTGCGCGCTATGGTGCGGAATACCTGAAGATTCTGATGAAGCAACCTGCCATTGGCCGCAACCTTATTCATTTGTTGGTGGGCTACAATGCAGGCCCAGGCACCGTTGCCAGCTGGAAGGCGGCTGCCGCCTCCATCGACGACCCGCTGCTTTATATTGAATCCATCCCCTATGGCGAAACGCGAAACTACGTCATGCAGGTGAGCGCGCAATACTGGATGTATCAGCGCCTGATGGATACAACGCCCACCTCGCTGCGCGCGCTTGCTAAAGGTGAATGGCCGACAGTATAGTGCGTTGGTACTAACCACTAGGCACTGCTTTATGCCCCATTTTGACATTGAAACGCGCTATGCCCCCGCCCGCGTCTGCGGGGTGGATGAGGCCGGGCGCGGCCCGTGGGCTGGGCCCGTGGTGGCCGCAGCGGTGATGTTTCATGGCGCGCATGGAATTCCCAGCGGCCTGAACGACAGCAAACAACTCAGCCGCCGCGCGCGCGATGCGTGCTACAGCGCACTGATTGCTGCCAACATTGCCCATGGCATTGGCATCGCCACGGCCGAAGAAATTGATGCGCTCAACATCTGGGGGGCGACACAACTGGCCATGCGCCGTGCGGTTGAAGCATTGCCTACCGCGCCCGACATCGCGCTGGTGGATGGAAAAATTCACCCCAAGCCGTTTATGTGCCCAACCCATGCCCTCATTGGTGGGGATGGCGTATCACTATCCATCGCGGCGGCTTCCATCCTCGCTAAGGTGACGCGTGATCGGCTGATGGATGCACTTGCCGAGCAATACCCCCTCTATGGGTTCGAGAGCCATGCAGGCTATGGCACCAAACAGCACCGCGAGGCATTAGCGCTGCACGGCCCCTGCCCGGCGCATCGCCGCAGTTATGCACCGATTCGCGCACTGCTCGAAACGGTCGCCGCATGAGCACGCCAAGCAAAAAGAAGTCCTATCGCAAGCGGCATTTATTTGCCCGCAGCGTGCACGATGTGGTGAAGGAAGCCACCAAACCACTCATGCATAAGCAAGGCAAAATCTATGGCGCACTGCTCAGCGACTGGGCCGAGATTGTGGGCCCCGCGCGTGCGAAAGTGACGAGACCCGATCGTCTGCAGTTTGCGAATAGTGAGAGCCTTGCCGCCACACTGCATATTAAAGCACGGCCGCACGCCGCGCCCGAGTTGGTTTATGCGCAAACACAAATCCTCGAGCAATGCGCCCGCTATTTTGGCTACCGCGCCATTGAGCGTATTATCATCCATGCCAGCCATGAGGGTTTCCCCGAGGATGATGCGCCTGTTGCGAGCGCACCACCGCCGCAGCCCACGGCTGCCTCAACACCACTACCAGAAAGCATCCCCGGCGATATGCGTGCGGTGCTGGAACGGCTTTCACGGCATCTTGCATCGCCTAGTGACAAAAAATAAATCAGGCGCTACATAGCCACCCACACCCCATTGCACACGGAGATATTCATGGCTGCTCAATCCAAAAACGGAAAACTGTTTCTCTTTTTGCTCGTTGCCATCATCGGTGGGGCCGCGGGCTATGGGTTTTTCACGCAAAACACGGCTAGCGCCCCAAATGCTGAGAGCGCCGCTGCCGCACCCAGCGCCAAGGAGCGCGCCGCCCAGCAAGCGTTGCTTGCCGCAAAACCCAGCGACATTATTTTGGGTGACAGCAACGCGCTCACGACCATTGTTGAATATTCCTCGATGAGCTGTTCGCATTGCGCCAGCTTTCACGAGAAAGTGCTGCCGACGCTCAAAAAAGAATTCATCGATACTGGCAAAGCCAAGCTGGTACTGCGCCATTTCCCACTCAATGAGCCTGCATTCAAAGCCAGCAGCATTGTGGAATGCGCCGGCACGCTTGGCCTTGAGCGCACCAAGTTCATGGATGTTTTCTTTAACCTGCAGGCGCAATGGGCATTTGGCGAATCATTCCTTGCGGATCTGAAGAAAATTGCCCTCGTGGGCGGGATTGACAGCGCGGCCTTTGATAGCTGCCTTGCCGACCCTGCAATTGAGGCCCGTTTGCTGACAATGCGCGCGGATGCGGCAAAAACGCTTTCCATCAATTCGACC
>CAZOFC010000201.1:0-2812 GCA_964578965.1 uncultured Azospirillum sp. | reverse complement strand
GAATCAACGATTTTTTCCAGCAACGCAACCGCTTAGAATTAGCTAACAGTGCCTAAAGAGTGCGGGAACGCACCGAAATGATGCGTTGGATGTGCTCTGGCAAGGGAATTGCACTGGTTTGTAGTATCGCGTGCCCACTGGATGGATACGCTACGCAATCAGTGCCGCGAAGAGGGGCAAACACATGGCAGAGTTAAGCGCAGAAGAGCAGGCTGCTGCGGAATGGGAAAAGATGGCGGCGCAAACCGCGAGCCCAGTCTCGGACGGTATTGCCGCCGAGCCTAAAACCGATGAGCCTGCCCGTGTTTTAAACCAAGACGAAATCGACTTGCTGCTGGGCTTTGATAACGCCAATGGCGGGCCCGATCGCAGCAGCGGCATTTACGCGATCCTCGACCGCTCGATGATGGCCTACGAAAAACTGCCGATGCTTGAGGTGGTCTTCGACCGCTTGGTGCGCATGCTTTCTTCGTCGTTTCGTAACTTCACCTCCGATAACGTCGATGTCTCAATCGATTCGATGGTCTCGATGCGCTTTGACGATTACCTGAATTCCATTCCACTTCCGGCGCTATTGGTGGTTTACCGCGCGGTGGAGTGGGAGAATTTCGGCATTATCACGATTGATTCCTCGCAGATTTATTCGACGGTGGATATTCTGCTGGGTGGCCGCCGCACCGCGAAGCCCGTGCGGGTCGAAGGGCGCCCCTACACGACGATTGAGCAAGATATTGTCCGCAAAATGGCGGATATTCTTTTGTCCGACATGAGTTCCTCGTTCGATCCGCTCAGCCCCGTCTCCTTCCTCTTCGACCGGATCGAGAGCAACCCGCGCTTTGCGCAAATCACCCGGCCAAACAGCCCGGTGTTGCTGGTTCGCCTGCGCGTCGATATGGAAGAGCGCGGCGGGTTCATCGAAATCCTGCTGCCGCATGCGACACTTGAACCCATCCGCGATTTGCTGGTGCAGTTGTTCATGGGTGAAAAATTCGGCCAGGATTCAGTATGGGAGCGCCATCTAGGCCGCGAGGTGGGGCAGGCGGATATTGAGCTTGAGGCCATCCTCGATGAGCGAAAAATCTCGCTTGGCGAGGTGATTGACCTTAAAATCGGTTCGACCATCTTGCTGGATGTCTCGCCGAATGACCCCGTGCGCATCAAATGCGGTGGCGTGCCAGTCACCACTGGGCAGGTGGGCCGTGTCGGCGACCGCATTGCCATCGCCGTGAACGAGGACATCAAACAATTCCGTGAACTTCTGCGTGAGCAAGGGGCAATCTGATGCAGAACGATATTCTTTCCGTCCTCATGAACGGCCTGATGGCAGGGTTGCTGCTGGCCACGATCATTTATTGCTTGAAGCTCAACAGCCGTATTCGATTGCTGCAGGATTCAAAATCCGAACTTGCGCGCATCATCAAGGAGTTCGATGAATCGACCCAGCGTGCGACCAATAACATCAACGAGATCCATGCCGCCACCATGCGCATCAGCGAGAATATCCAGCACAAGATCGATAAAGCGAACTACCTCGCCAATGACCTCGATGCCCTCATCGAGCGTGGGCAAAAACTCACCGGTAAGCCCGAGGCAACACCGGTCCGTCAGCCATTGCGCGCCGAGCCCAGCCCAGCTGCTCCTACGCGCAGTCTGGCGGATATCATGCCCGCGCGGGTAACTGAACCAGTAACAAGCGCCCCTGCGGCGGAGGCTAGCACAACGGGGCGTCGCCCGCTTCGCACCCGCTCGCGCGCCGAGCAGGAGCTCCTCAATCTCATTGGCAATAAAAACACCGACGAATCAGGCAGATAATTCATGGCACGCACTCGCACCGCTAAACCCAAACGCCGCATGGTTCGCCTGCTGCCGCTGACCATCACCATGCTGTCGCTGCTGTTCGTGATTAAAATGAACGAGGTGTATTTGGGTAGCCGCCAGCTGCGCGAGATTTATGGCGCGCGGGATGCCGTGGCCGAAGAGAAAAAGGCGGAGGCCGCACCCGCCGAAGCCAAAAAAGATGACGGCCATGGCGAGGCAAAAAAAGACGACGGCCATGGCGAGGCCAAAAAAGATGACGGCCATGGTGAGGCCAAAAAAGACGATGGCCACGGCGCACCCGCTAAGCCGCCAGAGGAAGAAAAAACCTTCGGTACTGGCAAAAGCACCGTGAAGGCCATCGAGGCCATCAAGGCGCGTGATTCTCAGCCACTCTATTCGCAGTCCGAGCTCGATTTGCTGCAAAACCTCGCCAAGCGGCGTGATGAACTCGAGCAACGCGAGCGCGATCTCGATATCAAGGCCAAGGTGCTTGAGGCCTCGGAAAAACGCATTACCGATAAAATCGCCGAGGTGAAAACGCTTGAAGCCGATCTCTCCAAAGTGCTCGCGCAATATAACGTGAAGCAAGACGAACAAATCAAAAGCCTCGTCAAAATCTATGAGAGCATGAAGCCGGATGAAGCGGCCGCCATTTTCAACGAGCTTGAGTTGCCTATTCTGCTTGATGTCATTAGCAAAATGTCGGAGCGTAAAGTGGCACTGGTGCTTGCCAACATGAACCCCAAACGCGCGCGGGATGTGACGCAGGAACTGGCTGATCGCCGAAGCAAAGCGGCGCAAGGTGCCGCTGCGGTGGTGGCTTCAGCCCCAGCGCCAACCCCGGCACCCGCACCTAAACCTGTCGCGGCGCCGGCAGCTGCACCCGCCGCGCCACCAGAACCATTTGAAGCAGCCCCAGCCCCAGCGCCGGCTACATAGGCTGCGCCAGCAGCCAGTGCCGCCCCACCAGAGGCATCAGCACCAGCAACCGCAG
>CAZOFC010000200.1:0-2817 GCA_964578965.1 uncultured Azospirillum sp. | reverse complement strand
GCCCTTGGTGGCAGGCAGTTCGAACAGCCAGTTCACCTCCGGGAAGGGCATGGTGCTGACGGTACCATCAAAGCCGAGCAGCTTGTGTTTGGCGAGGTCACCGACCGATTTGGGCACGCCATGCTCACGGATATAATCGTTGCTGGCATAGAGCGAATTATTGAGGCGCATGATGGGCACCTGCACCAAATCGGGGTGCTTAGCCGGGTGGAAACGAATCGCCGCATCCGCCTCGCGGGTGGTGAGGTCCAGCTCCCGGTCTTCGCACACGAGGGTCACGGAAATATCGGGGTAAAGGTCCGTGTACTCTTTCATCTGCGCACTCAGCCACAGCGTTCCGAAGGTAGCAGGCACGGTGATTTTGAACGGGCCTTTGGGGCGCAGGGTGGCCTCGGCCAGCGTGATCTCGGTCTGCTGCAGTTTGGTCACCATTTCCGACACAGTGCGCATCAGGATTTCACCTTGCTCGGAAAGCACGAGGCCACGCGCATGGCGATGGAAGAGGGCAATGCCCATTTTTTCCTCAAGTGCTGATATTTGTCGGCTGACGGCCGATTGCGACAGGTTGAGGGTTTCCCCGGCCTTGGTGAGGCTTTTGCTTTGCGCCACGGCGTGGAAGATGCGAAGTTTATCCCAATCCATCCTCTATCCCCTTGCTGTCATGCCGTGTTCATCACGGCATCCCGCTTTTTGAGGAAGCTGGACCCCGTCGTAAAGACGGGGTGACCTGTAACGACAAAATGGCCTGCGTGTGCCATAAGCTATGCATATAGCGCAAATCATGGGCGATTTAAAGGCCTAAATTGCGGCAGTAAATTGTGTAAAAAGCATAGCTTTGATGCGAATAATTGCTGAAAAAAGCGCTGTTACTGTCATGAAACCGTCATACGTATCGGCTATGCGTGGCCTGTTTTTAGTGTGTGGTGGTCGAGTCTTTTCAAAAGGCCCGCCCCCATCGCTTTGAACAGTATCAGGGGAAGGACAATCCGACCCCGTGCAAGAACCCTGCAGCTGCATGGTTCGAAAGTAGGAGAAATACGTTGAATAATGGTAAATGGACACTGCGCATCATCACGGTGCTCGGGGTTTTGGCGATCATCTTGTTCGCCCAGTTACCCAAATCTCCCACTTCGACTCCGACCGAAGTGATTCAAGTGCCTGCGGATGAAACCCCCAGCGATGGTGGTCTTGTAACGCAGGAAACGCTGAAGGCAGCAGGCAACAAGCTTGCAGCAACGGCACGCAATTTCGGCCCTGATTGTAACGCGGCCGAGTTGCACACCATCAAGACGGGTGAAAACACCCGTTGCGAGCTACCGGGGGGCGCAGAGACAATCTTTTCCCTCAGTGGTTTACCACAAGACCCAGCAGAGCGATCTGCTGAACAGCCGGCAGCGCCCTAGGGCACTGTCGATTTTTGAGGCTCCCTGCGCAAGCAGGGGGCCTCGGCTCTGGTAGGAGTAAAATTGATGATACGAGAGATCATCAATGGAATCCTGCTGATCATGAAGCGGCTTTTGTTCGCTGTTTGGTTGGTAGCATTCCTCGCCATTGTAATCGGTATACCCTACCGAATTGCGACGGTGGGGTGGGACGAGTTTGTGCGTCCTGCCAAAGAAGCGACGGCGGAAGAAATGAAGCTGTCGCGTCCGCATGATTAGCACCATGCGCGAGCGCGGTGTGGAGTTAAGGGCTCCCTCCTCACGGAGGGGCCCTTAATTTTTTGTATTATTAATCGTGCGTAGCGCTTTATGGCGCGAGCCGCGTGCGGCTAGGGTCAACGGCGCAGCCACGTAGGGGGCAAAGAGCCCCCTTCAATTATCGACTAATGCTGATGCTCGATGAACTTTTGTGCCTCGAGTGCTGCCATGCAGCCCGTGCCTGCGGCCGTGATGGCCTGACGGTAGATTTTATCCTGCACGTCGCCCGCTGCGAACACGCCTGGAACGCTGGTTTGCGTGGTGCCGGGGGTGACGATGATGTATTTATCCGCATCGAGCGCGAGCTGGCCCTCAAACAACCAGGTGTTCGGGTTATGGCCAATCGCCACGAATGCACCATGCGCAGGTACAATCGATTCCACGCCTGTTTTCACGTTCTTGATGCGCACACCGGTGAGGCTTGGCGGGTTATCATCGCCCACGAATTCCTCGACGACACTATCCCAGATTACCTTCACGTTCTCGGTCTTGAACAAACGGTCCTGCGCGATTTTTTCCGCACGCAATGTATCGCGGCGGTGGATGAGGGTCACGGAATTACAGATTTTGGCGAGGAACAGCGCTTCCTCGACCGCCGAGTTGCCGCCGCCAAGCACCACGACATCCTTCTTTTTGAAGAAGAACCCATCGCAGGTCGCGCAGGCTGAAACGCCGAAGTTTTGGAATTTTTTCTCTGACTCAAGGCCCAACCAACGCGCCGAGGCGCCGGTGGCGATGACGACCGTGTCGCCGATATAGGTATCGCCCGATTCACCTTTGGCCACAAACGGGCGCTTCGATAAATCAATGTGGTTGATGTGGTCATGCACGATGACGGTGCCGACATGCGCCGCCTGCGCTTCCATCTGCTCCATCAACCATGGACCTTGAACGGCCGTGGCAAAGCCCGGGTAGTTCTCGACCTCGGTGGTGATGGTGAGCTGCCCGCCGGGCTGCATACCGCGCACCATGATGGGTTTGAGGTTGGCGCGTGCCGCGTAAATGGCGGCGGTGCAACCCGCCGAGCCGGAGCCAATGATGAGGATGGGTGTACGATGTTCAGCCATAAAAAATCCGTCGAGGGTTGAGGCGGGGCGGTCAGCAGACCGCCCCAGCC
>CAZOFC010000199.1:0-2820 GCA_964578965.1 uncultured Azospirillum sp. | reverse complement strand
CAGATCAAAGCGCGGCGCAACCGCCATCGAATACGGCCTGATCGCTGCCCTCATTGCTGTGGCTGCCATCGTCGCTATGGGCACCCTGGGTAACAAACTGGGCAACACCTTCAACAACGTTTCAGCGAAACTCTAATTCTCGCTTGCGTTTCATCATTGGATGACGCTGAATGGTCTGCAGTTTTTGAAGCTGCAGACCATTCTTTTGACCGGAGTATTATGAAACGGCTTTGCCAAGATATCCGCGGCGCTACGGCCATCGAGTATGCGCTGATTTGCGCCCTCATCATTATTGCCGTGGTTGCAAGCTTTACCATTCTGGGCAGCAGCAGCAACGGGCTGTGGGCGAATATTAACGCCAACGTATCAAGCAAACTCTAGCGCTGCACGCTGCGAATCTCGCGGATGGCACGCTCCAAATCCATTTGTATTTTCTGAGGTGACCCAGGCAAGCTGCTTAATAGCTGTTGCGCTTGCGGCGAGCTGCTGCCTGAAAGCAGCGCAATCGACTGCCGCGCCTGGTTCAGATAAAACTCTGCACGCTGGGGGTTCACGGCAATCCCTTGCCCGCCATTGGCATACAGGCTGCCAAGGGTTAATTGCGACATCACGCCGAACCCCTGCGGCTGGAGAGCGCCCTGCTGCAGCCAAGGCAATGCCTGCGCGGTGCCTCCGCCCTTCAAAAATCCCTGCCCGATGGTAAAACTGTCAATTGCTTGCTGAAAGGATTGCTGGCCCGCCGTTGCTAAGTGTGCAGGCCCGGAACTCATCAATTTTGTGAGCGCATCGCCAGAACTGGCAAGACTAGCGACATTGTCACCCAATCCACTCGCAAGTGAGCGTAACTTATCGACCCCACCGCTACCAAATATACTGGATTGCCAGTGCTCCAGACGCTGACCGATGGAATCACTGAATTGCTCAATACTCGCACTGGTCTTGGCAATCATCGCACAGACAGGGTTCGCAACCTGCGCCCCCAGTTGCGAGAGACCTGCATAGCATTGGCTGTCAAGCCCCTTCAACCGAGCAAGCATCCAGCTGCCGGCGCCGCTATAGTAAAGTGCCGCAATGACGATGAGAATTACTAGACCACTACTACGCGCCGGACCGATCATCGATGATAGCCTGAATTACGAGCTAAATTTTTTGTCATATTGCCTGGTATCCACGCCGCGCGTTATTGCACATATTACCCCCATATTATCAAGATTTTCCTGGAAATGCAGCCCAATTTTTTACTTTTCTTTACAGACGCTTATGACTGTAACAAAACCTTCACACGAATAGAGTTGCTAAATAGATACAATTCTAGTAATTAATGGTTATTAACTATTTTTCGCACCGACTATTACGCTCCAGCAGCAGAAGGATTTCGCATCATGGGTACCACCACAACGACTCCCCCAACCGGTAAACCGTCGCAGACTCCTCCGCTTGAAACCCTGCTGCCACCCGCTGCGCCAACTGGCGGTACGGTGCTGAACGGAACTTCGGCGTCTGAGGCCCTCTATCTGAGCACTGCCAGCACCACCGTGTACAGCAATGGCGGTAACGACACGATTTTCGGCAATATCGGTAACGACTATGTTGTTGCTAGCAACGCGGGCAGCTCGATTTTCGCCTGGAGCGGGAACGACACGGTTATCGGCGGCTCGGGCCGTGACTTCATCACGGGTGATGATGGTAACGATCTTCTGTTCGGTAACGACGGCAACGATACGCTGTGCGCCGGTAATGGCGACGACTACGTCTCCGGTGGCAAAGGCGATGACAACATTGAAGGCGGCACTGGTAACGATACCATCTTTGCCGGCGAAGGCAGCGACATCATCTACGGCCAAAGCGGCGGCGACCTGATTGTCGCTGGCGAAGGCAACAACTTTGTAGCCGCCGACGAAGGCAACGACGTGATTTACGGTGGCTCGGGCAACGACTCGCTCTACGGTGGCGATAACGACGACGTAATTTACGCTGGCAACGGTAACAACGTTGTGGGCGGCGACGCTGGCGACGACTGCATCGTAACCGGTAGCGGCAATGACCTTGTCTATGGCGGCACCGGCAACGACACCATCGAAGGCGGCGCAGGCTATGACGCACTGTACGGCGGCGACGGCGATGACACCATCACTGGCGGCATCGTGTCGAGCGTGATTGATGGCGGCATCGGTAACGACCTGCTCAATGGCGGCGATGGCTGGAATACATTCGTCGGTGGCGACGGTAACGACACCGTCAACGCTGGCAACGGCAACGACACCGTGTTCGCAGATGCGGGCGCTGACCTTGTGAACGGCAATGGCGGCGACGACCTCATCTACGGTTGGACCGGCAGCGACACCATCTATGGTGGCAACGGCAAAGACTATATCGGCGGTGACCAGGACAACGACCTGATTTACGGTGGCGCAGACTGCGATACCATCAAAGGCGGTAACGGCACCGATACCATCAACGGAGATGACGGCGATGACCTCATCTACGGCGGCGACTACAACGTTGATTCGCCAGATGGCGCCGACACCATCAACGGTGGCGCTGGCTGCGATACCATTTACGGTGGCAACGGCAACGATTCCATCCTTGGCGGTGCTCACAACGACCTCATTTACGGCGATGCTGGCAACGACACCATCTACGGTGGCGAGGAAGGCGACTATGCCTACGGCGGCACGGGTGATGACTTCATCTACGGCGACCATGGCAGCGATGTGCTCTTCGGCGACGATGGCAGCGACTGCATTTACGGTGGTACCGAAGCTGACTGGCTCTACGGTGGCAACGGTAACGATACCATGGAAGGCGGCGCTGGCCGCG
>CAZOFC010000198.1:0-2825 GCA_964578965.1 uncultured Azospirillum sp. | reverse complement strand
GTTGCATGCCGCTCCACCAGCAGCTCATACTGACGCACGAAATAATCGGAGTCCAACTTGAGGGCTTTTTTCTGGTGTGCGGTAAGAAGAAAATCCGAGCGTTTCAGGGGCTTTTTAAAGCTTACATGCAGCGACTCGACAACCTGGTCGTGACGCCCTGTTATATAGAGATGGGTGATCGCTTCACGCTGCTGGGCAGTCATGGTCGGGTAGGCGTTACCGAGCAAGTAGTCGGCCACTTTCCATTCAATTGGGTGGTGTTCTTGGTCCCGCGCGCCACGCACAAGGTAGCGCATCGCTGCCAAATACGCAGCCTGTTGATAGGCTGCCTCGCCATTTGGCCCAAGTAACGCAATCGTTTGCGCCCGATAATCGGCCAGTGCTTTGTTAAGGTTTGTTGCATGGTTCTTTGCGTACGCATGCGCAGCGACCTCATCCATCGTGGCGGCCATGGCAGCACCAACTTCGTACAACAACCCCCCATTGCCCTGTGCGTCTCCGACAATTGCCTTGCGTGCCACGGCGAGTGCTTCACGCAGTTGGTCGCCACCAAATGCCACGTTACTGATTTTTTCTTGCGCGGTATGAATGTCGCTCCGTATTTCGCTTGCGGCATACTGCTTAGCTAATGCATTCTCGCGATGTGAGACCTCATGCAGCAACAAGCCAAGCGTTGCTAGCTCCGCCTTCAATTCACGCGAAAGATTTAGACTTGCATCCTGCGCATATTCGGCGCCGCCCAGCAGCTTTAAATAAGCCGAGAGTGAGGCGGCAAGCGTTTCTAGCGTTGGCTGCTGCATGCGCGTAATGTGGGCCATATGCTGCACATCATCCCGCCGCGGGTCGGCTTCGCGTGGGTCGGGTAATTTCGCTTGCAGCTCGCGAATTTTCCCATCGACAGCGGATTGTGCCAGCTCTTCGTGCAATGCCATCAGCTCGCGGTAAAGCCCGGGCCTGTTCAAAAACTCCCGCACGGGCAGAACCAGCTCAACGTGCTCATTCGGCTTTTCAAGGTGCATTGCCTGAATTGCTTGGCGTTCAGAGCCGGTCGATTTACTCAGATGATAAATAAAGCGTGATGCCTCGCACAGAGCTGTATCGGCTTTTTTTAGCTGTGCTGCGGGTACATGCCACTGGCTAGCACTAGCGGTGCTGAATTGCTCAGTATCCACCCCTTGGCGCCGTAGCTGGGTTGCCGCCAGATGTAGCAGGAGTGGATTGGCGTTGACGAATGCACTCCCATCATTTCTTGGTTCAATGCTGAGATGTTGGGGGCCTTGAATATCGCTGTGCTCAACTACCAGTCGTTTTCTCTTGAAGGTAAGCCGAACGCCGCCTGCATGTTGTTCGAGCAAGTGGTGCTCAGGTGATTTTTCGGCGCTACCGCTATGATCTAGCAGCCAGCAGTCACCCCGCTCGTTGGCCTCAAGGGCAAGTGCGTTGCCC
Organism: uncultured Azospirillum sp.; assembly: GCA_964578965.1. Lineage (GTDB taxonomy): Bacteria > Pseudomonadota > Alphaproteobacteria > Rickettsiales > UBA3002 > QFOX01. The sequence continues at coordinate 1,379 of CAZOFC010000198.1, read as the reverse complement.
TGCCACAATGCATCGCGTACATCGAGTAAAAAGCGCGCAGGGGCGAGCGCATCGCTTTTCCCATCCTTTATTTCTTTCATGCGCGCCTGCTGCGCACGACCCAACCCTTGCGACCAGGTGAAGGCATTTTTCATCAACTGGTGAACATCTACCTTAATGTGTTTGTCGTATGCTTTGAAGGGAATACCGAGCTTATGCAGAAGCCCCAGTGCCTCGGTATCAACCCCATCATCCTGCTCCAGGATGGCCATATTACCATCGATCCGCAAACGGCTGGTGCCGGGCAGGCGCTGCAACCGATAAAGCAGCCAACAGGCATCACGAATAATATTATCGGGTTTTTCACCTTTGAGGCCTGAATCATCGAGTGTTACAAAGTCATGAAACGCTTCAGTATTGCCAGTGATTGAATAGTGCGGATGCTGGCCGGTGCTTACATTCACTGTTACCTTCAACGCACCATGGCTAGTACGAATACCATCCATCAGCATCTGTTCGGGGGTAATGTTTAGGCGGTGCGCCAGCAGTTGAAAAATTTCAGGGGTAAGCGTCAGTTGCATGGCATCGTGCGTCAACGCGTCTGCGTCGTGGCTTACTAGTTTGCGAGTGCGCAGCGCGGCGACACTCTCTAAAGAATCTGCCTCAATGCTATTCACCTCATCGACGGTATCGCTTATGGCATCACCGTGTGTTTCGCTGTCATCCTGGGGATGCTTGAACTCCGCAATATTGGGGATTGCTCCAAGCTTGAGCTGCATGGCAAGCTCGCGGCAGAGCTGCGGTGTCGCTTCTGCTAGCGGCACTCCCGCTGGTAAATGTAGCACGCAGTCACCAAATGCCCGCGCATGGCCACGCACCAGAATATCGAGTGCGCCATCTGCCTGCGGCTTAAAGAGCACCAGACCGACACGCGCATCTTCTTTGTGCAGCCGCTTGAGCAACGTAAGATAGGCCAGTGCCCCATTCCTATGCGCCGTTAAAAAATCGATATTGGCGCGCAGCGAGCGGTAATTGACCGCCTCGATGCATGGTGCAGGTTCATCGCCGCGCGGGCGCAGGGTCACGTCCATCACCGTGCCAGTGGAATCATACGGCAGCACGGACTGAAAAAGCGGATGCTCAAGCATCTGGAAGAAGAATGCCTGCTTTTTCATGAAGTTCAGCATCAGCGAATGGCTACGCTCAGCATTAATAGTCACCCGGTGATGCTGATGATCAATGCTGAGAATATGCTGCGGCACACGGCTATTAGCGCGTGTTACCTCGTCATAGGCCATGAGAAATTTCCAGTATGCCGTGGCTTTGGGACCCAATGTTTCCGGCGCAGCACCTCGCCACAAGGAGCGTCCCATGAGCGCTTGCACTCAACATCCTCATCA
>CAZOFC010000197.1:0-2852 GCA_964578965.1 uncultured Azospirillum sp. | reverse complement strand
GGTGAATTTCCGCAACGCCATCATCATCATGACCAGCAACGTAGGCTCGGCGGATGCGGCGCGTGCGGCCTTCGGCTTCACCCGCGAGGACCGTGCCGGCGAGGAAAAAGAGGCGACGAACAAGCTCTTCACGCCCGAGTTCCGTAACCGTCTGGATGCCATCATCCGCTTTGATCACCTCAATCGCGATGTGGTCAAAAACGTGGTGCACAAATTCATTTACCGCCTCGAATCGCAATTATCGGAGCGCAATGTCACCATCAACCTCACCGAAACGGCGCAGAATTGGCTCGCGGAGCATGGCTACGATAAAGCCATGGGCGCGCGTCCCCTCGCCCGCCTGATTGCGGATAAGATCAAAAAGCCCCTCGCCGAGGAAGTGCTGTTTGGCAAGCTAAGCAAAGGCGGCTCGGTGACGATTGGCGTTGAAACAGTCGATGGCGAGGAAACCCTCACCTTCAGCTATTCAACCAGCAAAGCCCGCGGCAAAGCCAAACAGGCCGAAGGCGCTGGCGAACTGGTGGATTAGTGCTTCACTTTTCATATAATTGTCACACACACTTAGCCACTCTTTGCTTATCCTGGGCGCATGAGTGACAAACATGCACCACATTCCCCGCACGAGTGGATTTCCCGCTGGAAACAGCAGGCGAGCCTTATTTCATCGTCGCATCGTCTGACTGATCAGACCTGGAGCAAACGATTCAATGATGATGTACGTCAACGCAACTCCGCTGCGCTTACCAACATACTGCAACATAAGTCAAAGGAACTGCCAGTATCACTAGTAGAAATTGATGGCGATGGGCAAGCCGTGTTTAATCTTCCCATAACAATGACTAAGCCACTGGGGCTCGGCAATCAACCTATGACAATCACCACGACTAGTACGGATTTTCAAAATCCTGCCGTGCGCACAACGCATGGCCTTGCTATCTGGCTAAAAGAGAGCCTTTTTGAGAGTGGCAAGCTGGCCTCAGGCCAAGAATTCAATCGCGTGATTCAGCCTCAAATCGTCGATTTTTGTAATACGCTCGCTGCCACGCATGGCATCACTATTTATCCGGCATTCATTCCGATCAACAGCTCGACAGACTGTGCAGGATCAATACTTGTGCTTATGAGTGACCAGGAAGGTCAAAAAAAGCTGTTAGCTGATGTACGCAAAGCGCTCATGCGCGAGATTACCACACTTCGCTATCAAGCAGATGATCCTTCGCGCAGGCCTCCTTCGCCACAGCGCTAGCCCCCCATTGATCGCTGGCTATTGCACTGAATTTATGCTGTAATACGTAAATGCGCGCCACCTTTTTTGCCCTCCTTGCCGTCTCGTTTGCCCTCTCGGCGCAGGCACAGCAGAGCGTGCTCTATAAAATCTCCTCGGGCACCGGGTTTGTGATCAACAACGAAGGCCATGTCGTCACCAATGCCCATGTGGTCACTGGTTGCCAGTCCATTTCCATTTTAACCGGCAAGGGCGAGGTCGAAGCCAAACTCATCGCCGCCGATGCCGGGCGGGACTTGGCCGTGCTTAAAACCGGCTATATTAGCCCTTACAACGCCCCGCTTCGCTGGAACATCAGCGAGCTCAAGGTCGGCGATGGCGTCGTCATCATGGGCTATCCGGGGCAGGAGGGCTCGACCGGGCACTATGTCTATAAAAAAACCAGCATCACGAGCTTGAAAGGCCCGACGGGAGAGCCGAATTTCCTGCAACTAGCCAGTGTCGCGAGCAAAGGCAATTCCGGCGGCCCGGTGCTCGATGGCACCGGCAACGTGATCGCCGTCATCTCGGGCACCGCCCTCACCTACCGCGCGGATAGTACGGGCAAGCCGACGGGCAACCCCATTGGCCAGGCGGATGTGGCGATTACTTTGGCTGCGCTTCAGGATTTCCTGCGCAGTAACCGTATCAATTTCTATGAAAACCCGAGCGGGCTGATTGCCTATGGCGACGGCGTGCTACGCGATAACGCGAAGAATTTCACCTTCCCTGTGCGCTGTATTCAGGATGTGGTAGTGCAATAATAGGGCAGCCCAGGCACCTCTTGGCGAAGTCAGCTCAATCTAGCGAAAAGAATCAATGCGCTGCAGGTGCCGGCTTAGGCGCTGGCGCGGGAGATGGCGTTGGCGCCGCCACTTCTGGCGCTTCTGTCTTAATCGATGAAGGTGGCACCGCCGCATCCGGAATCAGGATATGCGAGCCACGCAGCATCACCAGTGAAATTCGGCGATTTTTGGGCCCGCGCGGCTCTTTGGGGGTGAATAGCTCGCGGTCGGCCATGCCGATGACTTTTTTGCTGCGCTCCGCCACCACGCCGGATTTATTCAAGAAGCGCCGCGCCGATTGCGCCCGATCTGCCGAGAGCTCCCAATTCGAGTAGGTCGCCGAGCGCAGGGTTTCCGCTGGCGATGCATCGGTATGGCCATAAATCGCCATTAGATTCGGCATTTTTTCAATCAAACTCGCCATTTTCGCCAAAATCGTCTGCCCATGCACGGTCAGCTCCGCGCTCGCGCGCTCGAACATCGCAAAGCGGTCCGTATCGGTGATATCTATCCTCAGGCCTTCAGGCGTTTGCGTCACCGAGACATTCTCGGAATACTGGGCCAGTGACGCATCCTGACTGAATGCTTGTGTAATGGCATCCGCGCCCGATTTGAACAGGTTATCATCCTTATCCGATTCCGCCTGCGCCTGATTCTCTGGGCTGTCGGCAACTGTGCCCGTGGGGGTGTAGCCCGTCACCACGCCGGGGTTTGACTTGTTGCTTTTGCTCTTGCCGTCCTTGCTTGGCGAGGTGCCGCCCTCAAAGCCAATGCCCTGGCTATCCTTAATGCCTTGGGTCGGC
>CAZOFC010000196.1:0-2880 GCA_964578965.1 uncultured Azospirillum sp. | reverse complement strand
GGGGGCAAGCGATATCGCGGCACTCAAGCAGCAGGTGCTAAGCAGTGGCTTGACTGTGCCACAACTCGTGCGCACGGCATGGGCCTCGGCCTCGACCTACCGGTCAAGCGATGGGCGTGGTGGCGCCAATGGCGGTCGTCTGCGTCTTGCCCCGCAAAAAGACTGGGCGGTGAATGACCCCAAAGAGCTCGCGACGGTGCTCAGTAAGCTTGAGGCTATTCAGCGCGACTTCAACAGCAAAGCCGCGGGTGGCGTGAAAATCTCGATGGCGGATTTGATTGTGCTGGCGGGCAACGCGGCAATTGAAAAAGCCGCGAAGGACGCAGGCACGCCCGTTGAGGTGCCGTTCAAGCCGGGCCGTGGCGATGCGACCCAAGCACAGACGGATGAAGTCTCGTTTGGCTTTTTGGAGCCGGCGGCGGATGGATTCCGTAACTACTACACCCCGGCAAGTTACCTTTCGCCTGCGGAAATGCTGGTCGATAAGGCGGATTTGCTTGACCTCACCGTGCCCGAGATGACGGTGCTGGTGGGTGGCTTGCGCAACCTCAATGCCAATGTGGGCGGCAGCAAGCATGGCGTGTTCACCGATAAGCCCGGCACCTTGAGCAATGACTTCTTCGTCAACCTGCTTGATATGTCCACCAAATGGCAAAAGGCGAAAGCGGATGGGGTCTATGACGGCGTTGACCGCAAGACGGGCAAAGCGAAATGGACCGCCACCCCGGTTGATCTCGTGTTCGGCTCGAACAGCGAGCTGCGCGCCGTGGCGGAGGTCTATGCCTCACGCGATGGGAAAGAGCAGTTCGTGCGTGATTTCGTCGCTGCTTGGACGAAAGTCATGGAGAGTGACCGCTAGATATAGTCATCTGACTTTAGCGTGATACTCGGCTGCAACCCTCATGTTTTTGCGCTTCCGCTGCGCATGCACCCAAACGTGCACTTGCGCGGCGGTTCTCAAAACGCGAGCGGTTTCGCTGTCGTCTCACACTACATTCAAACCACTATCATCGCCTTCACGAGCTGCTGAAACGCCTGCGCGGCGGGCGACTGCGCGTGCATCGCTATGTAGTTCTGCCCATGGTCGGCGCTTACGCCAATGGCGGGATCAAGCGGCAGGTTGGCGATGAGCGCGCTGTTATATTTAGTGGCCAGTTTGGCACCGCCGCCTGCGCCAAATAGCGTGTGGCTGTTGCCGTGAGGGTCGGTGAAATAGCTCATATTCTCGACGACACCGAGGAGCGGCACCTTAAGCTTATGAAAGGCGCTTGCGCATTTGTCGGCATCGATCACCGCCACCTCCTGCGGGGTGGTGACGAGGATGAGCCCGGCGAGTGGTGCATTCTGGGCGAGGCTTAAGGTGACATCGCCAGTGCCCGGTGGAAGATCTACCAACAAAATATCGCAGGGTTCTTCGGCAGTGCCCCAGCGGGTGAGGCGCAGGAATTGCACCAAGGCTTTGGTAATCATCGGTGCACGCAGCACCGCTGCTTCATCCCCCGTGATCAGCGCCATCGACATCGCGCGGATGCCGTGCGCGATGGGTGGCACCATCAAGTTATCCGCGATTTCGGGTTTCAGATAGGTCTCAAGCCCGAGCATACGCGGGATACTTGGCCCGTAAATATCCGCATCGAGAATACCCACGCGCTTGCCAGCGGCCGTGAGGGCATGGGCGAGGTTGACCGTGACGGTGGATTTGCCGACACCGCCTTTGCCCGAGGCCACCGCAATAATGCGCCCCACATGCGGGATGGGGGAATGATTGATACTCGGTGGGCGTTGCAGTTCGGGCGCTGGTTTCATCGGGGTTCTCTCAAACGCTACTGTGACTTCAAATCTGCTTGCGATGGAGCCTCCTCGAAACCATCGTGTATTACCTATACACTCAGTTTTCTCGGTTTCCATCGCGGCGCGCTTTTTTGTCACAGCGCGTTTTAGAGATACCCTCTTCGCGCGAGATTGCTTGAAGCAGGAAGCGATTCACCCTATATGTCAAAAAAACAAAACGCGCACGAGGAAAACATGGCCGACAATCAAAGCCCGTGGGGGAAAAAGCCAAGCGGTGGTGCGGGTGGCGGCCATGGTGGCGGTAATGCAGGCGGCAGTGGCGGCGGCAAAGGCCCCGGCAACCCGTTTGAGAAAATCATCCGCGACGGCAAGGACAAAATGCGCGGCGCAATCCCCAAGCCCGGCGATGGCAACGAGCGTGACCTTATCATCGTCGTCTTCTGTGTATTTCTGCTGCTCTGGCTTGGCTCGGGCATTTACCGCGTGAATTCCGACGAGCTTGGCATTGTCATGCGTTTTGGCCAATATAGCCGCACTGCACTACCCGGCCTAAACTATCATCTGCCCGCACCGATTGAGTCGGTGCTCATCCCATCCGTCACGACGGTGAACACGGTCGAGATTGGTAACCGCGCAGGCAGTGCCGAGAACCCCAGCATTCGTATCGCAAAAAGCGCTTACAGCGACCGTGCTGGCAGTGTTGCGCCAGCGCAAAGCGAAGGGCTGATGCTGACGGGCGACCGTAATATCGTGGATATTGATTTTACTGTGCAGTGGAAAATCGATGCGACGAACCCCGAGAAGTTCCTCTTCAACATGCGCAACCCGGCGGGCAATGTGCGTATTGTGGCGGAATCGGCGATGCGTGAAGTGATTGGCCGCACGAAGCTCGATGATGTGCTGACCGGCGCACAAAGCCAGATTGCCGAGGACACCAAAACCCTGATGCAGCAGATGTTCAATGAATACGATGCGGGGATTGAGATTATTGCCGTGAACCTGAGCCGCCCGGATGTGCCCCAGCCCGTGATTGGCGAATTCCAGGATGTGAAGCGCGCCGAGCAGGACAAGCAAACGGCGGAATCAGTG
>CAZOFC010000195.1:0-2930 GCA_964578965.1 uncultured Azospirillum sp. | reverse complement strand
GCGGTGGCTGTGCGTTTGGGAAAGCCCTCTCCCCTCGCGGGTGTGGGTTGGGTGAGGGGGCCGCCGAGTTGAGGCTCAATCGCTGCAATAACGCCCTCAATATTCTCTAACACTTCGTTATTCCAAAAACGTAGGACTTTAAATCCCTGCGATTCAAGATAGGAAGTTCGCTTTTCATCGCTTGCGACCGCTATCGCATGCTGTCCGCCATCTAATTCGATGATTAGTCGCCGTTCCAGACATACAAAATCGACGATGTAATGATCGATAGGGTGCTGACGACGGAATTTGACTCCAAGCTGCTGACTGCGCAACCAATGCCAGAGCTTTTTTTCAGCATCGGTTGCGTTGCTTCTTAACACTTGTGCATGACCTTGAATTTTTTCCTGTTGTGCTTGCATCATCTGCACTCTTAGGGGCACCGCCCCCCCATCCAACCTTCCCCCGCAAGGGGGGAAGGCTTGCGCCTGTGCAATATGAAAACCCAAAAACTCTAATTCATAAACCGTCACAGGCCGCGGCGCGAGCACCACCTCTTCCCCTGCCCGCGCCATGTCGTAGGCACGCTTTCCCGCCACCTTCAGGGCCGAATAGATGGGCGGCAACTGCATGATTTCACCCATGAATTGGGGTAATATTGCGCGGATGTCGGTTTCACTGGGTATATGCTCGCTTCTGGCCACCACCTCGCCTTCGGCATCATCCGTCGTGCGGCGCTCACCGAAGGTAACGCTGAATTCGTAGGTTTTCTTGGCATCCATCAGCAAATTCACGCATTTGGTGCCCTCACCGAGCGCCAGCGGCAGCACGCCCGTGGCCAAGGGGTCGAGTGTGCCGGCATGACCAATTTTGCTTGGGTGGATGAGGCGCTTGACCTGAAACACCGCATCCGCCGAGGTGATGTGAAGCGGCTTGTTCAGGTTGATCCAGCCATTTATCGCATTGCGCGGCTTACGCGTCATCATCCGTCTTTGCGATATCCGCGCGCACGCGCTCACTATTCAGCAGCATGTTGATGCGGTTGGCCTCCTCGAACGAGGTATCGAGCTTAAAGCTGATGCGCGGGGAAGTGCGCAGGATGATTTTACGGCTAACGAGCCCACGCAAACGCGGCGAGCTTTCAGCGAGGGCAGCCATCACCGCTTCTTTGTTGCCACCGGCCAGTGGCATCACGAACGCGGTCGCGTTCTTCAAATCGGGGCTAATGCGCACTTCGGAAACCGTAATCGAGGCCGAATCAAGCACGGGGTGATGGATTTCGCCATGCGCAAAAATCATCGCGAGTGCGGCGCGAATTTCCTCGCCGACACGCAATTGGCGCTGACTGGGTGGCCGTTTTCCGCCTTTTTCCATGGTTCCCCCAACCTGTCATACCAGCGAAAGCTGGTATCCAGTGCGGCGCTTCTGCGCCGCGAGATTTTATTAGAAGCTGGATGCCAGCTTTCGCTGGCATGACAACTACGAGTGATTCTTATGCCTCACTCGCCTCGTCGCTCTTCACATCGGCTTTGGCTTCGCGCGCCTCGACCGTGCGGGCGAATTCCTGGATCTCGAAGCACTCGATGACATCGCCTGCGCGGATATCTTCGTAGTTCTCAAAGGCCATCCCACACTCGAAGCCCGATTTCACCTCTTTCACTTCGTCCTTGAAGCGCTTGAGGGTTTTGAGCGTGCCTTCGTGAATCACCACGTTCTCGCGCAGTAGGCGCACTTTTGCCCCACGCTTCACAATCCCTTCGGTGATCATACAGCCAGCCACTTTGCCATACTTCGTGATGTTGAACACTTCGCGAATTTCGGCGTAGCCGATGAAATTCTCGCGGCGCTCTGGCGAGAGCAGGCCCGAAAGCGCTGCCTTCACATCATCGATCACGTTATAGATGATGGAGTAGTAGCGAATCTCGACCTTCTGCGCGGCGGCCAATTCCTTGGCTTTAGGCGTTGGTCGCACGTTGAAGGCGACGAGCATGGCGCCCGTTGCTTGTGCCAAGGTGATATCCGACTCGTTGATGGCGCCGACACCAGAGTGAATGACACGCACTTTCACTTCGTCACCATTGAATTTGTTCATGCTGCCAACGATAGCCTCGGCCGAGCCATGAACATCGGACTTAACAATGACCGCGAATTCCTTGGCGCTGGTTTTGCCTGCAATCGCGAACAGCTGATCGACTGATTTAGCGGAAGCGAGCGAAACGCGTTTTTTCTCTTTCTCGCGGCGGTATTGGGTAATGTCGCGCGCGGCTTTTTCGTTTTCCACGACGGCGAATTCATCCCCTGCTTCAGGCGGCAAATCAAGGCCTAGCACCTCGACGGGCACGCTTGGAATCGCTGATTCAAGGTCTTGCCCTTTGTCATTGATCAAAGCACGCACGCGGCCATAGGAACCACCGGCCACAATCAGGTCGCCCACCTTCAGGGTGCCGCTTTGTACGAGTAGCGTGGCTACCACGCCGCGACCACGATCAACCCGTGATTCAATGACGGAACCGGCGGCACGGCGCTCGGCGTTGGCCTTCAGTTCCATCACTTCGGCTTGCAGCAGGATGGTTTCTTGCAGCTTATCGAGGTTAGTTTTTTGTTTTGCCGATACTTCGATGACCAGGGTATCGCCGCCGAATTCCTCGGGCACGAGGCCGTGGTTCATCAGCTCGGTTTTCACGCGGGCAGCATCCGCGCCTGGCTTGTCGATTTTGTTGACGGCGACAATGATGGGCACGCTCGCCGCCTTCGCATGATTGATTGCCTCAATGGTCTGCGGCTTGATGCCATCATCCGCCGCGACCACGAGCACCACAATATCCGTCACCTTCGCCCCGCGCTGACGCATGGCGGTGAAGGCTTCGTGGCCCGGCGTATCAAGGAAGGTAATTTTATCGCCCGTGCTCATCGTCACCTGATAGGCGCCGATATGCTGGGTAATGCCACCC
>CAZOFC010000194.1:0-2936 GCA_964578965.1 uncultured Azospirillum sp. | reverse complement strand
CATATCGACGATGTGTGTCGTGTGCGACCGACAATTCACCAACCTTGATGAGGCGTTATGACTACCCCTGCAAAAAATAAAAACCTGATTGTTATCCTCGCTGCTGTTGCGGTGGTTGCGGCTGTTGCCGTTGCTGTCACAACCGGCACCTCGGCACCAGCGCCTGAAACCGTGACCGCTGACGTTCCCGTGACCGATGCTGCCCCAACCGTAGTCGATGCAACCGTCACCACCCCTGCCCCAGCGGCTGTTGACGCAACGGCACCTGTTGATGCAGCGGTTCCAGCTGCTGCGGATGCAGCGGCCGGCGTCACCGTTAGCCCAGAAGGCGCTGTTGCTGTAACCGCTCCTGGCGCAACCGTAAATGTGGATGCTCAAGGCGGCGTTGCCGTGACCACGCCTGCAGCGGCTCCTGCACCAGCTGCTGCTCCTGCACCTGCAGCCGCACCTGCTGCTCCAGCAGCGGCACCAGCGGCGGCACCTGCCGCAGCACCTGCTGCTCCAGCTGCACACTAATCTTTTTCGTGCATGCACGAAACGCAACACGCCACCCCGACGGAATGGTTAGGGTGGCGTGATGCGTTTTTGGAGATGCTCGTCGCCACACGCGGCGCATCTCTCGCCACACGAGACGCCTATCGCCGCGACCTCGACGACTTTTTTCTCTTTGCCTACACGCATGGCTTATCCATGCACACCATGGGCCACCACCAGCTCATGGACTATCTCAATGACCTGACACAGCGCCATATGGCTGCAAGCACGATTGCCCGCCGCCGTTCCGCCCTCGTGCAATGGTTCAAATTCCTCATTAGCGAACGTATCATCTCAGAAAACCCGGTCCTGCTGGTGCGCACCCCAAAACTCGGCCGCCGTCTGCCGAAATTACTCAGTAAAGCCGAGGTGGCGCAACTGATCGCCCTCGCCCAACAAGATAGCTCAGCCGAGGGCCTGCGCCTCAATGCGCTCATGGAAATTATCTATGCCTCGGGCATGCGCGTCAGCGAACTGGTCAGCCTCACCATGGCCCATATTCAACGTGACCCCAAGCGCCCCAAACATATCGCCCCGTATTTCATGGTGCGCGGCAAAGGCAGCAAAGATCGCATTGTGCCGCTACATGCTGGCGCTGTCCAAGCCCTCACACACTACCTCGCCATCCGCTCGAAGTTCATCCCTGAACCGCTTGATTCTAAATGGCTGTTCCCGGACTTTTTAAAAGGGGGGCGCGCCACACGTGAAGGCCATATCAGCCGCCAAAAATTTGCGAGCAGCCTCAAGCGCCTGTGCCATCAGGCCGGTATCGACCCCAAACGCTGCTCGCCGCATACGCTGCGTCATTCCTTCGCCACCCATCTGCTCGAAGGGGGTGCCGATCTACGCGTCATTCAGGAATTGCTTGGCCATGCCGATATTGCGACCACACAAATCTATACCCATGTGGCGGATTCTAGGCTTGTCTCGGTAATGAATAGCAAACACCCGCTGGCGAAAAAACGCAGCTAGCTATGCAGGGACAGGCGCGTTGCTGCGCGATGCCGCAGGCCGTGTCGAAGCAGGGGTAGGTGTTGGCGATGGTAGTGGCTCATTGGCTGCAATAGTCACAGGTGCTTTTTCCGCCGCGGGATGTTGTTCAAGCGCTTTGGACATAATCCCCATAAATAACGCCATGAACAATTGGCCCATGACATCCATTGAATCAATCTGACCTTCCGCAAGCGGGGTATTCTCGCGCAGAAAACGCCGACGACTCTCTTCTTCTGCAGATAAGTCACCACCACCACTGAGCGAGATTTCCTCACCCATTTTGCCTGCAGCCCACGCACGCAGCTGCCCTGCAGTGAAGTTACGAATATGTGGGTTGGATTTGCATGCCGCACGCATGATCGGAATATCTCGTACATGCGTATCCGCCGATGCTTCAAGCACTGCTTTTGCCCCCGCAGGCCCCGCAAAATGGGCGAGGTAATAATCACCTGCTGTTAGCTCACGGTCACGAATAACCGAACGCAGCATACGCTCATTCTGGTGCGCCAGCGTCACAGCATTGCGGCACTGCGTTGCCACATCCCACACATCACCACCGCCGCAAGCTTGCCATGTGCTGTCAATAAACTGAAATAGACCTTTGGCTGAACTGTTGGGGTTGCGCGCGCACACTTTGCCCGACGACTCGGCATTCATGATATGCTTGAGATAGCTCGCCATCGCTGGCGTCCCGCCGCCTTGACGAACTGCCTGATCAATTTGCGCATGGATTTGAGTAATATTCATGCTTATAAATTAACACAACTATGCGCAGTTAATTATGACAGTTGCGTGAAGATTGCACCAAGTTACGCTAGCGCTTCGTGGGCTTTTTCGTTTTCTTATCCGCCTTCAAATCACTGTCTTTTTTACCTGGTTTGTCACTGGCGGCGTTATCAGCAGGTTCGCTGCCAACCATCTCGCAGCGCACCATGGTAACATCATAGATCGGGTGCTCCAGCGCCGTCACCGAGGGGCTCGAGGCATACATCCAACCACGAAACAGCGGCTTGATTTTCTCCTTATCCGAGCTTGGCAATTCACCGATTTCAAGTAACCCTGCCGCATCGGCCTGGCTCTTCTCCGAGGATTTTTGGCAGGTAATGGCCGTAATCTGTAGCTGGCCGATCTTGCTGGTATCCTTGGGCTTGAACGAAATCAGCTGCGCCTGTGTGGTCACCTTATTCAACACCCGGATGACAATCTTACGCGGGGTGAGAATCCCCTGCTCGGGCTCAAAAATCGGGCTGGTCAGCTCGGTAGGCACTTCGGGGTCTTGTTGCACCGGGTCGGCCTCGGGGGCGAGCGTGGCGAGATCGACCACGCCCGCACGTCGCAACCCTCGTCGCAGTGCGGCGCTCAGGACGTGCGCGTCGGCGTCGGCGTCGGGCCGCCCCGTCACCACCGCC
>CAZOFC010000193.1:0-2964 GCA_964578965.1 uncultured Azospirillum sp. | reverse complement strand
GGTCCGCGTTCGCTCGTCACTACTAACGGAGTCTCAATTGATGTCCTTTCCTCCGGCTACTGAGATATTTCAATTCACCGGGTTTGCTTAATACACCTATGTATTCAGTGTACTATAACTCTTGATGAATCCAGATATCAGGAGCTTTGCTTGCCTTCGGCGCGTCCGCAGGGGACGGCGTATTGCTTACAAAACTACTGTAAACTGGATTCAGAGTTGGGTTTCCCCATTCGGAAATCTCCGGATCAAAGTTTTTTCACAACTCCCCGAAGCTTATCGCAGTGTAACACGTCCTTCATCGCCTCTTACCACCAAGGCATTCACCATATGCCCTTCTCTAATTATCTAGATCTATGATCTACTTAATTATCACCTAGTTTTGAGTAAAACTAGGAAATGTAAGTATTTTTTAGCGCTTGATTGATTATTTATGATGCACCCCACGCACAGAACAAAACAGACTTTCAAGGTTAGCGCCTCTCTTTGACGACATTTAGAGTGTAAGGCTGCGGTTTAACCCGACTCCTGCCTTCGAACTTCATGTCAGAGAAACAAAACCTCTCAGGCCATCTTAACCTGCGGTGTTGGTACGAACTAATTTTTACAATCAGCATCAACGTCTTTATGTTGCCTTGCGGCGGCGGCTTCGTAGTGACTGTCGGTTAGACAATGACGTCACGTTGGCTCAAAGCTTCGCTCATAAAGCGCGTTGTAGATACCTATTCACTATTCATTTAGCAGCGAACCAGTTTCTAGGGCGTATGGTGCCTTAGTCGTTTTCGCGTTCGGCGGGGTTTAACGTAAAATTTCATTGAGTCAAGGACTGTTTGAAACTTGTGAACCCCGTCGAAGGGATGGGCGTTATAATAGCACGATGGCCGGGATGTCAATCAAGAAAATGAAAATAATTCACAGGGATTTTTTTTGGCTGAAATGCTGAGGTTTTTTATGGTTTGCGGGCAACGGGAATGCGTTTTGGCACGCTTAGAAACAGAAATACTTATCGGAACCGCCCTTTGTGATCGTCTGTACCGCACGATTGCATCGTTCATTCTCGACGCGCGCCTATTTTCGCCCTATATTGATTGTCCACATATCATGGTGCGGCGTTAACAAAAGATTAGGGATTCTATGCGATATTCAAATTGTACAGCGGTGGTTGTGCGGATGGGCGAGAGTCACTTTGATCAGTTCCTTCCTCCCTCCACCCCTCCCCGCTGTGCCGGTGCATCGCTTGGCAGCCTCCGCTGCGACGGGGCACCGAAGATGGGTGCCAACGAGCGCGGTGGCGCGAATGGGGATGCTAACAGCGAAGGCGGCCTGCTGGTTGCCGAGCCATTAGTCAAAACCAAACGACCGCCGATGTACAAGGTGATCCTGCTGAACGATGACTACACGCCGATGGATTTTGTGGTGATGGTATTGGAGCAGATATTCCGTATACCCCACGCACAGGCGCTCAACGTGATGCTTGAAGTGCATCAAAAGGGCGCCGGCCTTGCCGGGATATATACCCGGGATGTGGCCGAAACCAAGGTGGATCAAGTCATCGAGTATGCACGGATCAACGACTACCCGCTGCAGTGCACTCTTGAACAAGAATAGGTTTCAGATGTCCGGTTACGGGTTCCAGTAAGAAGGCAAAAGCCTCGCTGAAACTAAATAACCTTCCTGAAACCTGAAACCTAAAACCTGGAACCTGTTTATGATCTCGCACAACCTCGAAAACACCATCCGCACCGCGCTTGAGCTCGCAAAGAAGCAGCGCCATGAATACGCAACGCTGGAGCATTTGCTCCTTGCCCTCACCGAGGATTCGGATGCATCGCCCGTGCTGCGCGGGGTTGGCGTGAACTTGGGTGACCTCAAACGCGCCTTGCTCGATTTCATGGACAGCGAACTTGCTGCACTCGTGGTCGATCATGTTGATGAGGCGCGCCCTACGGCTGGTTTTCAGCGCGTCATTCACCGCGCGGCGATCCATGTGCAATCGGCGGGTAAGCATGAGGTCACGGGCTCGAATGTGCTTGTGGCCATGTTCAGCGAGCGCGAATCACACGCCGTATTCTTCCTCCAGGAACAGGATGTCTCACGCCTTGATATCGTCAATTACATCAGCCATGGCATCGTGAAATATGGGGATTTGACCCGCGTGGCCCTGCCGCGCGAGCATGGCGAGCAGGAAATGGGCGATGGCTCGATTCGCTACACTCCGGAAAAAGAATCGCACGCCGGTGGCGAGGAAAAAGAGAACAAAGACCCGCTGCATCTTTATTGCGTGAACCTCAATAAAAAGGCGCAAACCGGCAAAACCGATATTCTGGTGGGCCGTGAAGCAGAGATTGAGCGCACGGTCCAAATCCTTTGCCGCCGCACCAAGAACAACCCACTGCTTGTGGGTGAAGCAGGTGTCGGTAAAACCGCGATTGCAGAAGGGCTCGCCCTGCGCATCACCCGTGGCGAAGTGCCGCAGGTGCTTAAAAATGCGGTGATTTTCTCACTCGATTTGGGCAGCTTGCTGGCCGGCACCCGCTATCGCGGGGATTTTGAAGAACGCATGAAAGCCGTCATCAAATCCATTGAAAAACTGCCCGGCGCCGTGCTCTTCATCGATGAAATCCACACCATCATGGGTGCAGGCAGCACCTCCGGCGGCGCGCTTGATGCGGCGAATTTGCTCAAACCCGCCCTTGCCCGCGGCTCGCTTCGCTGCATGGGAAGCACCACCCACAAGGAATACAACACCACCATCGAGAAGGACCGCGCTCTCGCCCGCCGTTTCCAGAAAATCGATGTGGTCGAGCCCACGGTCGAGGATTCGATCAAGATCCTGCGTGGCCTGAAGCCCTATTACGAAGAACACCACAAGGTGCGTTACCTGCCCGCCGCGATTGAAGCCGCGGTCGAGCTATCGGCGCGCTTCATCCATGACCGCAAACTGCCCGATAAGGCCATCGATGTGAT
>CAZOFC010000192.1:0-2976 GCA_964578965.1 uncultured Azospirillum sp. | reverse complement strand
AGGAGATGGTCAAGTTGTCGAAAGCGCGGCTCCCGACCACATGCACAGGTGCGTAGAAGCGCAGCTTATGCCGGTTGTTCCGGCTAGGGCGACCGACCAGCGGTTTGTTGGGCTGGTTCATCCCCTTAATGGCGAACACGCCGCGCACTGCCCGCGTTTTGCAGAACTCGTAGACGGCCTGCGTATGGTGGCCGCCCGAATCGATGCAAGTGCAGGCGATGTTGAGATACAGCCCGGTTTTGCTTTTGATGGGCCGCTGCAGGAACGTATCCAGCTCTTTCCAAACCGCATCCTGCGCGGGATCGCCAAAGAACTGTTTGTAATCGAGTGACCAGCTTTCCTCGCCAACGCCCCAGCCTTTGACCTCAATCTCGACACGGTCGCCTTGCACGTCGACGCCAGCGGTGACGACCACCACTTCTTCCGGTGCTTCCGCGCCCCAGCTTTCCTTACGCTGGAGCAGGATATCAGCATCGACGGTTTCGCCAGCTTCTTCCCATGTTTCACCGAGCGAGGTGTTCACCCACGTTTTCAGCGTTTCCGGCAGCTTCTTCGCTTTCAGAAACTCGGCCACCATCTGCGCGAAGGTGACCCACGGCGAGTAAAGCTCGTTGATGTGGAATCCGGCAGTGCCTTTGAATGGTGCTTCGGCAATCCACACTCCGCCGGCAAGCATCTCCAGCTTATCCGAATCGGTGAGAATGCAGCCGTTCGGCTCGCATACATAGACCGCCGTTGCGGGCTGGTGTTTTTCGTCACCTTCCTTTTCCGGATCGGTTTGCCATTTGACCTGCTGCCATTTCAGCACTTGCCGTTCGCCACAATGGCTGCAGGCAACGTGGTAGCGCCGCTGGTCGCTTTGCTCAAACGCCGCTTCGATACGGCTCGCGCCTTTGATCGTCGGCGTGGAGGTAAGCAGTAGCTTACGATTCCAGAACGTGGTCGAGCGTTTGCGCGCCAGGCTGACAGGGTCGCCCTCGGCACCGGCACTAACCGGGTAGCGGTCTACCTCATCGCAAAGCACCAGCCGGATCGGACGACTAGCAAGCGATGCGGGCGAATTCGCACCGGCCATCGTGATATGCCCGCCGGGGAACCGCTTATGCAGCAGCGTGTTTCCCGAATCGCGGGCGCGTGGGTCGCGCACTAAGCCGCGCAGCACCGATGTGTCGCGCAGCATCGGCGCGAAGCGGTCCTTACTCCAGGCCTCGGCCATTTCCAGCGTCGGCTGCAGCAGCAGAATCGGCGCAGGGTCGAGGTGAATGTGGTAACCCGCCACGTTATTCAGAATCTCGGTCTTGCCGATCTGCGCCGAGGACATGACGACTACCGCTTCAATTAGCGGGTCGCACATCGCGTCCATGATTTCGCGCTGGTAAGGCGCACGATCGGTTTGCCAACGACCGGGCTCGGCGCTCGCCTCGCTACTCAGCTGGCGGTACTGATTCGCCCATTCGCTCACTTTCAAGTTCGGCGGCGGCGCGGCTAAGCTCGCCACTTTCCGGATGATCGCTTTCGCTATCTCGCGCTGGATCATAGTGAGACACCCCGTTTAGCACCTCGTAAACTTGCTCCCTCAAACAGTTTTCAACTTCAGGATATGTTTTTAGGTTCATCACCCGGAGCGCACAGCGCTGTGGCAGGGCAAGCAATGAGGCGCGCATTGCTAAAACCAATCCGGATAATTCAAGGTCGATTTCGTCGCGGGCGACATATTCACCGCGCAAAACTTTCACCTCGATTTCTGTTTTGTCGGCTTGTGCCTTCAGCAATCTGCCGCGTTCGAGATAAGCGTCCCGATGATCATGCGTGCTGCCCGGACGCTCCTGCAGATATTTGATGTACGCACGCGTACAGCCGAGAAAATCGTATTTTCCCTTTTCAGGTTTCGGAATGATTCCTTCGCGCGCCATCTGCTGGATGCGTCGCTCAGAGAGATTAAAAAGCCGCGCAAGCGAGGCCACAGGAATGTTCGGATTGGCCATATTTTAGACACACTTCCAGTCAAGTTTATAATCTCGCAAAACATTGAATAATAATGCGAAAATGCGTCTTATTAAGTTGATTAAGCTGCCTTTCAGAGCGTTAATGCGGGTGTTCACAACGAAAGGAAAACGAACATGAATCGCACGATTACAAAGCAAACCGCCGACAACGCCGTATTCGAGAACGCGGCCCAAATTCAGGCGATCCTAGAAAATGCCCTTGTGGCGGTGATTGACGCCGGTCAGGCCGATAGCCGTAACGGCGCGATGGGTGCCATGCTGAACCTTGGCGAAAACCTCAAAGCGGCACAGGCGCTTTTCGACGCCGCCGTATTCTTCCACCGCCATGGCGACAAATAGGAGGCACCATGAACAAGAAGATCGAGAAGCTACTCACGGAGATCGCCAAGCAACACTTGGCAATCGACACCTTGGAGACCCGCAACGCCGATAGCCTGGACTTCAAGGAGGTCAGCGTGTGGGGCGTGAAGGAAGCATTGATCGCCGCGTTTGAAGCAGGTGCTAGTTACAAATTTAACCGTTAGAAGGAGTTTACTATGCCTAAGAAGAAAGCCACCAAAGCCAAGCCGATCAAAACGGTCAGCAAGGCGAAGCCAAAAGCCAAAATCATCAAGCCGGTCGTAGAGGCAGCGCCGATTGAGGAGAAGGTGAACAAGAAGGCCACCATCATTTCGATGCTTCAGCGCGAGGAAGGCGCAACCCTTCAGCAGCTGATGGATGCCACAAAATGGCAGCGCCACTCGGTGCATGGCCAGCTGGCGAATCTGCGCAGCAAACAAAAACTGACCATCAACCAAACCAAGGAATCGGGCAAGGACGCGGTTTACCGCATCGCCTAAGCCATTCCGCCCCGCTCGAGCGATCGCGCGGGGTTTCTTTATCCAGTGAATTCCTCGCCCGTAGCTTCCAGCGTGGCCTTCTTCCCGCTAAACTCCTGCCACCGGCGCACGATCACATCGCAGTAAATCGG
>CAZOFC010000191.1:0-3013 GCA_964578965.1 uncultured Azospirillum sp. | reverse complement strand
GTCAGTGACAGCACGAAGGCGGCGACCAGCGCAATGATGACTGTCATCGCCATCGGCTCAAACATCTTGCCTTCCACGCCGGTGAAGGTCAGGAGCGGCACATACACCATGATAATGATGGCTTGGCCAAATACGGTTGGCTCGATCATTTCCTTGGCAGCTAGCATGACCTCATGCAGGCGCTCCTGAACAGTCAGCAAGCGTTTTTCATGATGTTGCCTTTCAGCTAAGCGACGTAGGCAGTTTTCGGTAATGATTACCGCCCCATCTACAATCAGACCAAAATCCAACGCTCCCAAACTCATCAAATTGCCACTGATGCCTGCGCGCACCATGCCTGTGGCCGTCATCAACATGGCCAACGGGATTACCATGGCTGTAATGAGTGCCGCACGGATATTACCAAGCAGCAAGAAGAGTACGACGATGACCAGTAATGCGCCTTCGATCAGATTTTTCTGCACCGTCGCAATAGTGCTATTTACCAGCTTAGTGCGGTTTAGTACCGTCTTGGTGTTGATATCGGGCGGCAGCGATTTGCGAATTTCCTTCAGTTTTGCATCCACCGCTTCCGATACAGTGCGGCTATTTTCACCGATCAGCATTAATGCGGTGCCAACTACGACCTCGTTGCCGTTCTCTGATGCACTGCCTGTGCGAAGTTCCTTACCGATAGAGATATCTGCTACATTACGCAGAAAAATGGGAATACCGCCCCGATTGGCGATAACGATATTGCCGATATCGTCCATGGTTTTAATACGACCATCGGCACGTGCAACATAGGCCTCGCCATTACGTTCAATGAAACCTGCCCCAATGCTGTTGTTGTTGGATTCCAGCACTGCCACCAGTTCGGCAAACGACAAATTATAAGCGAGCAGCTTTTCAGGGTTGGGGGCAACATGGTATTGCTTCACGTAGCCGCCGATGGCATCTACTCCAGCAACACCCGGAACCGCTTTTAACTGAGGACGAATGATCCAGTCCTGCACGGTGCGCAGGAAGGTTGCAAATTCATGGGGTTCTCGCAAGCGCTGGCCTTCCGGCGTCATGTAACTGCCATCGCTCTGCCAGCCGGGTTGGCCATCGTTGGTTTTTGCATCTTTACCGCCAACATGCTCGTATTCTACGGTCCACATGTAAATCTCGCCTAGGCCGGTAGAAATGGCCCCGAGAGTTGGGTCGGCACCATCCGGCAAAGTATCACGCGCCTGTGCGATGCGTTCGCCGACTTGCTGGCGTGCGAAATAAATGTCAGTGTCCTCGGTAAACACCGCTGTAATTTGCGAGAAGCCATT
This sequence comes from uncultured Azospirillum sp., assembly GCA_964578965.1. Classification (GTDB taxonomy): domain Bacteria; phylum Pseudomonadota; class Alphaproteobacteria; order Rickettsiales; family UBA3002; genus QFOX01. Next base: position 1,712 of record CAZOFC010000191.1, on the reverse strand, counting down.
GCGTGAAAGCGACCGCGTGCTTTCCAGGCCGGGAATGCCAGCCAGTGCTGTTTCCAGTGGGAACGTGACTTGTTGTTCGATCTCGACCGGCGAGTAGGCCGGTGCGACTGTCATGATCTGCACTTGGTTGTTGGTAATATCTGGCACGGCATCGATTGGCAGGCGTGTCAGCGAAACAATGCCGATGCCTGCGACCGCTAATGTTAGCAACGCCACCAGCATGCGCTGGCGTAAGGAAAACTCAAGAATACGAGAAATCATTTCTCTGCCCCGTTATGGTAATTGTATCATGATAGGAAATGTCCCCGCGTCCCGCATGGCGCACACGGCCTCAAGCAGAATCAGAAGAAGGACAAAAAATAAGGCATCGCGCATCGTGTACAGAACGAGATCCGGTCTTACGAGAATCTCATCCGGCTTCTTCCAAAGCGAGAATGATGGAATCCAGCGTGGCACGTTCTGACAATAACGGCGGTAATCTTCGCCAAACCGGTCTTGCAGGAAAGCTTCTTCTTTCATCACGGTGTAGATGTGCAGGAAGAAGAAACTCGCAGCTAATAAGACGGTCAGAACAAGGCTCCCGGTGATCAGGCCAAGCCCAGTAACGGCAAAGAATGAGCCAACATACAGCGGATTGCGCACGATGGAGTACGGCCCCTCTGTCACAAGCACGGCATTCTTACGACCGCCTGAATAAAGCGATGTGTAAACCCGTATCAGGATGCCCACAACAACCAGCGCATCACCTATGGCAGGAAGTAATGCATGCGCCATGCTTGGATTTGGCCAGATCGGCGCGGTTACGAGAATAAAAGGCGCGCAGAAAATAAGCAGGATTTTTGCAATCTTGGTTCGAGCCTTAAAGAGTTTTTGATGATTGTTTGCAGCGATCATCATGTTAGTCCTCATGCCCTGCACCAGCTTTGGAGATATCGGCCTTCACCAAGAAGCTGTTTTTGCTGACGACCTCGACTCCAGCACTCAGGCCTTCAGTGATTTCGGTCGATTTAGCATCAGCAAGCCCTAGCGTTACTGGCACGGCACGATAGTGGGTGCCTTCCCGCACAAACACGACCTCTTTGCCTTCAAACCGCTGTATCGCAATTGTCGGCACGGCAAGGTTCACAGGCTGCGCCCGCACCACGGCATCGCCTTGCACCGTCATGCCTGCACGCCACTGCCCGGAACTATTATCGAGGGTTGCACGCGCAACGATGGTTTGGCTTGATGCTTCCGCCATAGGCTGGATCGTATCAAGCACGCTATCAGCAGTAAGTTTGCCGTCTAGCGTGCGCAGTTGAATGGCCTGTCCTTGCTGAATGGCTGGCATATCTGCCGCAAACACGAAGAATTCGACCCAAAGTTTTGAGAGGTCAGCCACCGTAAACACTGGAATATCCGCTGCGGTATCCCCCACGCTGATATTACGCTCAAGCACCACACCGTTCAGCGGTGAAGGCACAGCATAGACTTGCAGGCTGTCGTTGCTTTCTACTGTGGCGAGTTTCTCGCCGCGCTTTACTGGCTCACCCACTTGCTTGAAGACTCCACGCACCACACCGGGGAAACGGGCTTTTACTGCTGCTGAGCGATTCTGATCGAGAATCACGCGGCCTGTAAGCTGTACGGTCTCTCGAATATCGCCGGGACCAACAACGATCGTTTCAATGCCCGCAGCCTGCGCCGCTTCAGCAGTAATTTCGGTGCTATCG
>CAZOFC010000190.1:0-3046 GCA_964578965.1 uncultured Azospirillum sp. | reverse complement strand
CTTTGCTGAAGAATTCCTCGGCCTCGAGCACCTCGGTGCGTTGCATATGGCGAATTTCGGTCGCGATATTTTCTATCGAGCTAGCAATCACCCCAAGCGTCGCAAAATACATGGCGTGGCGATCCCGCGGAATCACCTGCGTGGAAACTGGCTCCACACTCAGGCCCATTTTGGCGGCTACGTGCGCTTCCACACTGGGGTGGATATTAGCAAACGTGCCTACCGCCCCGGAAATAGCACAGGTTGCGATTTCTTTACGCGCGTTCAGCAAACGCTCGCGGTTGCGTGCAAACTCGGCATAAAACCGGGCGAATTTTAGGCCCATGGTCACCGGCTCGGCATGAATGCCGTGGCTGCGGCCCATCACCACCATATCTTTGGTTTCCAGAGCACGGGTTTTGAGTGCCGCGAGCACACGGTCAATCCCCGCGAGCAGTAAATCACTGGCGCGGGCCAGCTGCACCGCCAGCGCCGTATCCAGTACATCCGAACTCGTCATGCCCTGATGGAGGAAGCGCGCCTCCTCGCCCACCTGTTCGGTGACATAAGTCAGAAACGCAATCACGTCATGCTTAGTCGTGGCCTCGATCTCATCAATCCGCGCCACGGCGGCATCGTCATAGGCCTTGGGGGCACGCGCCCAGATGGTTTTGGCAGCATCCTTCGGGATAACGCCTAGCTCGGCCATCGCATCCGCGGCGTGGGCCTCAATCTCAAACCAGATCTGAAAGCGGGTGGCTGGCTGCCAAAGTGCGACCATTTCGGGGCGAGAATAACGGGGAATCATAGCGTGCTCACGTTGTTAATGCGTGCGCATTGTAGAGCAGCCAAGGCGCGTTACAACAGGAAACTGCCTAGCCCAAGCCCAATGCCTTTGCGGCACTGCTGAAGGCGTGGGCAAACACACCGCTTGGCGCTGGAGGCTTATCCTTGCCGTCGTCCTTGCTTGGGGGCACCACGTTGAACGACACCGCCGCCACCGCCGCACGCTTGACGGAATCTGGCTTCGTTAGCTTTATTGCTGGCTCTTTATAGTCCGCATGGGCATGCGCGGTGCCAGATTTGCCCGAAACATGCGCTACATCCTCAGCCTCGCGCCAGGTTTTACCGGCAATTTTAGGGTCGCGCTTGCGCTCGCCCGCATCCATTTGTTCGTAGTGGAGGTGCACGCCTGTCGAGCGACCAGTGGTGCCCATGACGGCAATTGCTTCGCCCGGCTCCACCACATCACCAGCCTTAGCATTCACCGATTTGAGATGCGCAAAGCGGTGCTTCACGCCATAAATATCGATCATATCCATGGTCAGGCCATAGCCGCCACGGTAGCGAATTTCAGTGATCATCCCGGGCATCGGCGCGAGAATATCGGGGTTCGAACCTGCCGGAATAGGGGCGATATCAAGCCCCGCATGATGCTTATGTTTTTCGCCTGTTTTTGGGTGTGTGCGCTCACCAAAATCCGAGGAAATACGAAATTTACCCGCAACCGGGAAAATGGGCTCCACCCCATCACCATACTTTTCCTTGAGCGCTTTAAGGGGGCCAAGATCATCAATCGATTGGGGAACAAAGCGCTCGGGCTTTTTGTATTTACCGTAATCGCGCTCTTCACCCGGGCGGCGGCCTTCATAGTCGCGCTCACCTGCTTGTTCTTCTTCCGCACTACGCGCGCCATCGACCCCTTCAAGATCGGGGTCATAGCCGGTGAGACTGCCAAGAAACGCCTGCAGCAGCGTGAATAGCCAGCTATCGCCAAGCAAGCCTTCAAGGCCAGCCATCAGTTTTTGCAGTTTTTTGATGCGCTCAATCTCTTCAGCCGAGAGAGCAGCATCACCTGTAGTTTGTTCGTCCATAAGCACAACCTATCATGACTTCATGACGGTTTGATGACAAAATGCTCAAAACCACTGTATTTTACGAGTTACCCCCAATATTCGCCCCATGCAGATAAATGATACGTTTTAAGGAATTTTTTAGTTTCGTATGATTTAATCTAGCTATGAACGAGCAGGAAAAAAAAGCGCGTGAGGCGCATAATCGCGACATGTATCTGCTTCGGCTGCCATCATCGCCGACGTATGTCGCCGCACACGCCTATTTCAATCGTACGCTCGCGCGTCTCAAAACCGATCGACGCGTGCGGCCATATGTACCCGAGACGGAACAAGAGCAAGCCGCCTATATGGCGAAACATTATGGCAACGAACGCCCGCGCGGCGTGGGCGTTCGCCTTGGCGAGACCATTACCATGGATGCCAGACAAGTGACGGATGAGACACGGTTCATCGCAACCGATTCGTTGCAGGATTGCCAGGCCCTGGTGCTGGTTGCCAAAGATGCGGACGGAAAGGTGATCGCCACGCAAATGAGTCATTTTGACCGCGTCACAGTCATTGAAAATGCAGTGCCGCAATTATTGGCGAGAATGCCACAAGGAAGCCAGATTGAAGCTACCCTGCTCAACGGGCCGCTTGGCGTCAATGATTACATGCAGGCTGATTTGCTGAAGGCATTGGCGCTGTCTGACCGTGTTACCAAAATACAGTATAATTTTGATGCCGTCACAACAGTGGGTGTCGATACGACGACAGGCAAGATTTTGACCGCAAGTGCTCCTTTAAAACCTCCCGAGCAAGCGTACAATATCACGCATCTGCCGCTCGATATTACACTGAAGCCACTTGCAAGCCCGACAGGCATAAGTTTCCATACGCTCGCCGTGCATTACTTTGACCACGAATACCCATGGCCACAGTTTGATCTTGTAAACATCTATACCCCGGGTGAGGGCTTTCACACGGAGGATGACGTTACCCGCTTCATCACCGCACGCCAAAACAACGACGGGATGCTTGATGCCGGCGAACTTGCCGAAATTGCTAAAACCATTGGCGAGAAATTACATACGCGCGTGACCTTGGAATACGAAACCGCGCAGGATGGCTTAACCACTATCGACATCATCACTGCCAAAGGTGCGAAGCTTGTTCCGTTCTATAGTTTCAAGCTCGACCCTGCACTGGGCAATAACGGCACGATTGACCCT
>CAZOFC010000189.1:0-3192 GCA_964578965.1 uncultured Azospirillum sp. | reverse complement strand
GTGGCTGGAATGTTGCCGCCACCCCCAGTTTGGCAAAGAGCGAATCAACGGAGCGGGAAAACGCCATCATGGTTGTTTGCCGCCATCGACGGGTGGCTTGCTGCCTTGCGGATCGGTAGGCGGTTTTCCTCCCTGTGGCTCTTTCGGCTCTTTTTCGGCGGGCTTGGTTTCAGCCTTACCCACCTTAACAGCGATGCCACGCGCAATCAGATCTTTGGCTTCATCATCATCGATATCGACAGGTGTGCCGGGAGGCACTTGCTCGGATTTACCTGTTTTACCAACGACGAGTGTAGTGTGAGATGTAACTTTCATGAGTGTTCTCCTACTAGTTGACGGTGGCACAAAGGGTGGCGTTCGGGCGGTACGGCACCACGAGCGGCGCGGATTGCAGCAGCAACCAGCGGAGCGCCGGGTCTTCCTCCAGCCATGATTTGCTAAAATAACGCTGCGCGCGGTATCCGGCTTTCTCGTCCTGAATCACGCCGTAGCAGCGCACACCCTCGACCTGCGTGGTGCTTCCGACAATCACCGTGTAGTTGGGCAGCATCTGCTGGGTCACACCGTTATCATCGACATAGTTGTCTTGATACACCCAGAAATCGAAGTCACCGATGGTGCCAACATAACGCGCCTTATCGTTGGCCTGTCCACGGCTCATCGGGTCGATGGAAAGCGTGTTGCCCGTGCCGCGATAGACGGTGAGCAGTTTGCTCACATCGGCATCCGCTTTGAACAAACGCCATGCGAGCGGGTCCATAATGACCGTGCGTGCAGCAGCGCCAGATTTGGTCTGCACCGTACTTGACCAATCCTCAATTAGATCAAGTGGTTTAATGCCAGCCTGACCCCAGCGGTTGATACCCGTAAGTGTAATGGTAAGCGCAGCATCCCGCTGGAAATTCACCGCAACGGTTGGGTAATTATCACCCGTGACGGTGATTTGCCCCAAACGCAAAGCCTCGGAGGCCATCACTTCCTCGCGGCGGGTGAGGTTTTCCAGCTGGTTGGCGAGTGAGCGTTTGAGTGCCGCATCGCGCCGCTGCTGTGGTGACAAGGTGCCACCGATCATCTCACCGATGGAACGCTTGAGCGGCGCATCGGGTTTGAACTGGCGCTTGTCCTTCACATAAGCGGGTTTAAAACTCTTGGTTTCATAGCCCTGGTCAGCCACCACCTTACCTGCCACGAGAGGCGAGACGAAGGGTGCAAGGCGCGGTTTGGATTTGTCGATATCGAAGAAAATCTCTTCGGTATCGGCGGTCTGCACCGAACCGAAAAACGTGTCGAGCAGGAAGGAAGCTGGTTGATCGAGATACTCGATGGTACGGTTCATCACTTGCGTGGAAAAAATATCGATAGGCATGGTTATGCTCCTTGGTTTTTAGTTAAGAAAATCGATTTGTTGCGCAGGCCGTCGCGGATGCTCGCCAGCGTATGACCCACGCCCAGCGTCACCGCCAGCTCGTTGATCTCGCCAGTGAAAATGGCAACCGCCTGCACGTCGGCACTCAGTGCCGCTGCATCCTCGGCTAAAATCGCCTCTGGCACCTGCGATCCATCCACCGCCGCTGAGGCGCTTAAGATGTATTTGCCGGTGGCAGTGATTTTGCCGAGTACAGCACCTGCCACCAAGTTGGCACCTGTGCCGACGATGACCTTGCGGGTAATGCGCGGATATTCTCCCGCGATGAGATTCTCAGGGTAGAGTTGCCCCTGAGAGGTAAATCCTGAAGCTGGCATAAAATTCTCCTATGGTTGGGGTTAAGCAGAAGCCAGACGCTTGGCGACTGTGTCGACATCGTCTTCTTCCGATTCAGCGGCGGCGGGTGCGATCTTGGGATTGCCCAGATCACGCATAGCGGCATCAAAGCCGCTGGTTTTTACTTCCGGCTGAGGCTGAATCTTTGGTGCCTTGGCAAGCATGGCAACCGCTGCATCGGGTGCCATATCGGTTGCAAAGGCTAGATGCTGAGAAAGATCACCGCGATCTTTGGCTTCCTCGGATGCGAGGATGGTTTGGATGCGTGAGCGCTCCGCTGTTTTGGCGGTGGTTTGCACCTCGGCAAGTAGTGCTGGGTGGTCTTGGGTGAGTGTAGCTAAATCCATAACGGACTCCTTTTTGTTGAGGGTTGGTGGCAATAAAAAACCCCGCTGGAAGGCGGGGTTTGAACTGGCGGAGAATTCCGCGATCAGTTTTTCGAGAGAGCCAATGCGGTCGGCAAGACCAGCATTTACAGCGTGCGCGCCAATTAATATGTCGCCGCCGCCGAACTGCTCTAAAACTTGCGCAGCCTCAATGCCGCGATTGCGCGCGAGCGTTTGCACAAACACTTCCGCCATCGCATCAATGCGCGTCTGCAATTTAGCGCGACCTTCATCGGTTTCAGGGTTCAGCCGCTTGAACGGGCTTTGCGAAGAGACTATCTCGATGGTGGTGGGCGCATTTTTATCCGGCTTGGCACCACGATAGACCGCGACCACACCAATCGAGCCGAGGCCAGAAGTTTCCGATGCCACGACTTGATCAGCAGCACTTGCTATCCAATACGCACCCGATGCCGCATCACCGGAGGCATAGGCGATAATCGGTTTTTTACCGCGCGCGGCGAAGATCATGTTCGCCAGTTCTGCGCAGCCATTCACCTCGCCGCCAGGGGAGTCGATATTAAGAATGATGGCGTTGATGTCGGGAGTATCGAGCGCAGCAGTAAAATCCTGCGCCAGAATTTCATACGATGTCGCGCCACTAATAGCGGTGAACAGATTGGCATAACGGAACAGTGGGCCGGTGACAGGAATCACTGCCACACCATCGCGTTCAATAACGGTGTGGGTGTTTTGCAGTTCTTTACCCAGCCGCGCTGCCACCGCTTCGGGTTTTTCATTCTCACGTTCGGCGATTTCTAAAATTGTCTCGAGTGCGGGCTGCGTGATCGCCCACGGCTCACTGGTCGCTTTGTTCCATGCTCGCATTGTCATCCTCCTGATTGTCAGTGTTGTCTTTGCCTTGGCCGGGGAGCGACTTGACGGCGATGCTCGGTGTAAGATCGCCCAAACCCAGCTCTTTCATTTTGGCTTTCTCACGTGCGCGCTGCTCCAGCACTTCCTCCCAATCGAGTCCCTGCATGGCGCATTCATCCTCCAAGGTGGACAAGCCCGCCTCCATGCGGATTTGCGAGGCCTGCGCTT
>CAZOFC010000188.1:1388-3282 GCA_964578965.1 uncultured Azospirillum sp. | reverse complement strand
TGAGGAAACCACCAACTTTGAAATCAGCAAAGAGGTGACCAATTCCATCAAAGAGGCGGGTGTGGTTAAGCGCCTCAGTGTCGCCATTCTGGTGGATGGTATCTACACCCCGGATGCGGAAGGCAAGCTACAATATGCCCCACGTTCGGAGGAAGAACTCAAGCAGCTCGAGAAGCTCGTACAATCCTCGATTGGCTATGACGCCACGCGCGGAGATGAAGTCAGTGTCATCAACATGCCATTTGCCGCAGCCCCTGAAGATATGTTCAAGAGCTCGCCGCTGGATTGGCTGAAGCAGGACCTCAACTCCATCATCCAAACACTGGTGCTGGGTGGGGTTGCTATCCTTGCCATCCTGCTTGTCATCCGCCCACTGGTGGCACGCGCCATCGAAGCCGCCGAGAGCGCTGCCAAAGAGGACGATATGGAGCAAGCTGCCCTCGCCGCCCCTTCGATTGCTGCCCGATTGATTGATCAATCGCGCAACAACAGCATGGCTAAAATGGAAGAGGATGGCGACGATGTCGAAGGTCAGGAAAGCATGATCAATATTGATCGCATTCAAGGCAAGCTGCGTTCATCGACCTACACCAAGATTAACAATATGATCGAGAAGCACCCAGATGAAACCGCGCAGATTCTGCGTCAGTGGCTATCGGCTAGCTAGGGAGAATGACCATGGCAACGGTTCCGGCAACGACCGAGAAAAAAGAAGACTACCGCAAACTTAGCGGCGCTCAAAAAGCCGCCATCATCCTGATGTCGATCGACGAAGAAAACTCGACGAAGATTCTGAGTGGCATGAGCGATGAGGAAATCAAGGAGCTGTCAAATACCATGGCGTCACTTGGCACCGTGAGCGCCGAAACCGTCGAGCGCTTGTTCGTTGATTTTGTCGAATCCATGTCATCATCAGGCGTGGTAGTGGGTACGTTTGATACCACCGAACGCTTGCTGCTCAAAGCACTGGGCAAAGACCGTGTCGATGGCATCATGGAAGATATCCGCGGGCCCGCTGGGCGCACCACCTGGGATAAACTGGGCAACGTGAACGAGGAAGTACTCGCCACCTTCTTGAAGAACGAATACCCGCAAACCATCGCCCTTGTGCTGTCTAAAATCAAGGCAGAGCATGCGGCACGTGTGCTTGCCGTGTTCCCCGAGGAATTGTCGCTTGAGGTCATCAATCGCATGCTGGGCATGGAGGCGGTGAAGAAAGAGGTGCTCGATGGTGTCGAGAAAACCTTGCGCCTCGAGTTCATGAACAACCTCGCCAAAACGCAGCGCCGCGATACGCATGAAATCATGGCCGAGATCTTCAACAATTTCGACCGCAACACCGAAGCGAAGTTCATGGCCGTACTCGAACAACGCAACGCCGATGCGGCAGAGCGCATCCGCGCCCTCATGTTCACCTTCGAGGACCTCAAGAAAGTCGATCCATCCGGCATGCAGACATTACTGCGCAATGTACCAAAAGAGAAACTCAGCATCGCCATGAAGGGTGCGTCCGAAGCTATCAAGGAAATCTTCTTCAAGAGTATGTCCGAGCGTGCAGCCAAACTGCTGCGTGAGGACATGGAAGCCTTGGGCCCAGTGCGCCTGAAGGATGTGGATGAAGCGCAGATGACCATCGTACAGGCCGCGAAAGACCTCGCTGCCAAAGGTGAAATCGTGATCGCTGGCGATTCTGGCGAAGATCAGTTGGTATATTAATGGCACAGCACCCACAGCACCGCATTCATCGCTTTGATTTTAACAGCTTACGTGATTTTCGTGGGCCCATTGTTATGCGAACGGTCGAGCCTGAGGCACAGGCGGATCTCCCACCGCCGCCCCCCTGCCCCCGTGTTCAGTGAAGCCGACCTTGAGGCCGCCCGTGCGGAAGGCAAAA
>CAZOFC010000188.1:0-1378 GCA_964578965.1 uncultured Azospirillum sp. | reverse complement strand
GTTTCATCGAAGGCTTTTCGGCGGGCCACAAAGAGGCAGAGAATAAAGCTGATGCCAAGATGCAGCACGCGTATGACGTAATGGCGCAGATGGCGGATGCAGGCAACGCATTGAAAGCACGCTACGAAGCCCTGCTTGCCGAGCAATCCGAACAGCTGGCAGCGCTCGTAATGGCCATCTCACAAAAAATTGTGGGTGCCAGCCTCACAGCAACAGCGGGGGATGCGGTTCGTACCATTTTGGATCAGTGCCTGCCTGTCATCTTCAGCAAGCCAAAACTTTCCATCGAGCTTCACCCTGAGCATTTTGAACACACCATCGGTGCCATCGAGCAGCAGTTAAACGCTGCTGGCTTTGAGGGTGAGGTGCAGTTCAAGGCCAATGAAAGTCTGGGCATCAGTGATGTCACGATTGATTGGGGCAACGGGCAGGTCCACCGTAACGTTAGTCATTTATGGCAGGAAATCGAAAGCCTGCTTGCGCGCATGCCGCTTACCTTGCATGCTGAAACTTCAGTCCCACACGAGTCACCTTTAGGAGAGTAGCATGGCCGACGATGCAACAACGATTTTTAGCGATGCGCCGGAAGACAACATCACCTTGGAGGCCGTCAGCGATATTCCGGTATCCATTTCGGTGGTGCTGGGCAAAACCAGCATGCAAGTACAGCAATTGCTGAAGCTGGGCCGCGGTGCGGTGGTCGAGCTTGACCGTAAAGTAGGCGAGCCTGTCGACATTCTGGTGAATAACCGTATGGTAGCGCGTGGGGAAGTGGTGGTCGTCGAGGATAAAATCGGCGTGACCATGACCGAGATTATCAAGGCCGAGAAATAAAGAGGCACCAGGCACAAAGCACTGGGCCCATTCGATACGAGGTGTGCGATGCGACTTTTGATTATTGGTGATTTGGCAGGACAGATCGGCGCGGCGAGTAAAATTGCCCGTGACCGCGGCGCAAAAGTGTCGCAAGTCGCGGATATTGACGCCGCTTACACTATGCTGTGCGATGGGCAGGGTGCCGATATTATCATGATTGAGGTACATCAGGATATCGCCCGCTTCGTGCGCATGCTCGCAGATGAGCGCATTACCGTGCCACTGGTTGCGTGCGGCATTGAGGTGGATGCAAAAACTGCCGCGGGCGCCATTCGTGCTGGGGCCAAGGAATACCTGCCCCTACCTCCGGATGAAGAACTCATCGCCGCCGTGCTTGAAGTGATTGCCGAGGAAACGCACTCGGTAATACATGGCTCGCAAGCGATGCGCCAAACGCTGAGCATGGCCGAGCAAATCGCGCCCAGTGATGCCAGCGTGCTTATCACCGGTGAATCGGGCACCGGTAAGGAAGTGATTGCCCGCTACATTCACCGCAAAAGTG
>CAZOFC010000187.1:0-3325 GCA_964578965.1 uncultured Azospirillum sp. | reverse complement strand
GGCCCTTCCGCGGAAGAGCTGGAACGACTTCGCCGCTTGGCGGACGAGGCTGATCGCAAGGCCGCCGAAAAGGCCGCGGATGAAAAAGTGCCTGCCGCAATTCGTGGCACGGAATATGACCCGCGCAACCTGCCAAAAGGCGATAATGCGAATGATGCGCGTTATGCCTTGGCGGTGAAGGGGTTGTTTGCGCTGGATGAGCTGAAGTCCGAGCGTAGCACGCCGAGCCTTGAGAATATCCACGACAAGATGAAAGAGACGGTGCGTCGGGTGAATAAGGCACTCGGCACCAACTACCCAATCCCAACCGAATCTGATCCGCTTTCCGATAGCGCGCTTGAGGCGCTTGGCTTGCGTGTGGCGATGGCTGGGGGCATTCGCGGGGCCGAGGAGACGGTCTATCAGAAGGCCGTGGGCCAAACGCAAGCACAACTCGATGCGGCTGCGGCTATTGGCCTGCACGCCTTGGATCGTACCGCGGGCATCACCCGCGATTCTGAGATTCTGCGTCGCGAGATTCGTCAGTTCGAGCGCGAGGTGATGGGTCTAAGCAAAGTCGAAGCCGATGGTGTAGCCGATGATGCCATGATCAAAGCGCTTGAAGATGCCGTGCGCGCGCGCGGTGGCCTTGCCCAGGTTTCGGGTGGCCAGGCCGTAGTGGCAGCTGCGGTCACGAGCCAACCGGCGACGATCGTTCCGCCAAAAGCAGCGACGGAAGGTCAGGGCGCGCGCCGCTAACCTTAGCCAGTATGCATCGATGCAACAGGGGTGCCGATGATGTCGGTGCCCCTTTTTGTTTTTGGTGTTTGAGAATGAGCAGCAAGCCGCTAACTCGAACCTGTCATTTGTCACAAAACTGTCACACATGGGCGGGCCAAAATTTGCTACTATGCAAGGTGAAGGATTGTTATGAAGCGTGTCTAACGCCGCCATGACTTTCCATAAAAGTTAACGAATTGTTTACGAAATCCGAGTAATATCGGTAAATATTTAAGGAGTTCGGTGATGGTTGACATAGGATCTCTTGCTGGAATCGTTATTGGAGGCGCTTCAGCCTTTGATAGGGATGTAGATCGTGCAACGAGGCGGTTGCCACAACAAATTCGCAACGGCGAACGCATCGTTGATGCTCTTGAAAACGCGGATGAGCGTCGCGCAATTAGAAATAACCGCATAGATACGCAGGTGATTCGCTCTCAGGATCAATTGGAGACAGCGCTCGATCGCTTTGAGAGTAGGCGAGGACGGGGTGGTGACCGCGATGACGACCGCCGTGGTGACTTTGCTGCCGGGCGCGGCGGCCAAGGTCCACGCGGACTTTCGGGTAGTCATTCGCGCGGCGATGATGCGCGTGATGGCCAAGGCCAAGGGCAAGACCCGCGCATTCTAGCCACCGAAGATTATGTGTATGCACTTGCGGATGCAGCGCAATCGCCTGCAGGATCACCTGAGCGCGCTGCGGCCATGCAGAAAGCAAAAGATATCCTCACGAAGCCCGAGAATGGCCTTATCCAGTCGGATGGGAGCGTACGCTTCCCCGAAGGCATGAAGGTGATTCTGGAGTCAAACGGCAAGCAAAGTTCATACATTGAATTCAATGGCATTCACGCGCGCGCCACAAGCCCTGAAGTGAGTATTCAAAAAGGTGTGAATGCGGTTGCAGGTCAGCGTATTGGCACAGCGTTGACGGACGCTGATATTGCGGCACTGCGTGGCACGGCTGCCCCAGCGGGTGCAACCATTCCTGTCGGCACTGGCGAAGAGCCTAAGACTGATGCGCCACAAGCCCCAGGGACAGGGACCGCTAAACCTGATGCTCCGGGTGCTGCGACATTCGCCTTACCAGAAGCCAGCGGCCCGGCAGCCAAAATTTACACTAAAAATGGTGAAGGCCGCACCATGAATGCCGAGGATGCGCCAAAAATCAGCGCAAGCCAAGTGAAAGCGATTCAGGCAAAGCTGGGCGTTAAAGACGATGGTATGTGGGGGCCGAACACGCAGGCAGCCTTTGCTGCGGCTGCAGCTAAAGCGGGCGTGAAACCCAGCGATGTGGACTTCACCAATCCGAATGACCCGGAGACGGTAAAAGTCATGGCGCAGTTTAATGCTGCGGCGGCGGTTGCAACCGTAAACACGCCTGCTGCAGGTGCTGGACAGGGTTCTGCGCCTTCATCACCCCCTTTGGGACATGCAGATCACAGTGCAGCTAGCCTAGATAAAGCGGTGAGCTTGTTAACAAGGTTGGCGGGCGAAGATAAACATATCGGATCTGCTGACCTTAAGAGATTTGCTGCTGATGCAGCTGGTATCAATGCAGTGGGTCGTGTGTATGATCTGAATCAGGATGGTAAAGTTGCGCAGACCGAGATGGATAAAATCGTGGCAGCTGCAAACAAAGCTAATGGTGTTACAATTGAAGGTGGTGCACCGGCTCTCAACGCGTTGTTTACTGATGTAACACTTGCCGCCGCTCCAGCCCCTGCTGCAGATGCTGGACAGGCAACAGCGCCTGCCGCCACGGATGCTACTCGCCTAGCAGATGCGGTGAAAGTGCTCGAGACAACTGCAGGTGCGGATAGAGAACTGAGCGCTGGTAATATTGCAGCGCTGCAGCAAACCCCTGAACTGATGAAGACGGTAGGCCAGGCATTTGACCTCGACAGAAATGGTGCCGTTGATAAGGTCGAGCTTGAGCGAATTGTGGCAGCCGCTGCGGCGAAGCCTGAAGCTGAACGCGTCACGGTGGTGGGCGGTGTTGCCGCATTGAACCCACTGTTCGCCGGGGCAAGCTTTGCGCCTGTCCAACCTGCGACGGATGTAGCGACAGTTGATTCACCAGCGCCGGGCTTAGCGCAAACCGCGCAAGTGAATCCGCAAACGGGTGAGGTGAAGCCTCCTGCTGCTGCCCCTGCTTCAGCCCCACTGAGAACTGAGAATGCAGTGTATGTGGTGCCTGAGCCGACCTTTGAGCCCAGCTCGCAAGGCGTGCCAAAGGCGGAAGGCTTCGTCAAAGGGGGTGGCCTCACCTTTGTCTAGCACTGACTAATTTACCCTATGGGCCGTGATGGTTTGTTCCATCGCGGCCCATTTGCTTTTTAGGGCGAAGCTTGCCATAGCTGCTGCATGACCCTGCATGATGTAACCAACGCTTCGCCAGCCCCTGTTCTTAAAATCGGGGCGGTGGTGGTGCGTGCAGTCACTAGTCGCCAGTCGCCAGTCGCCAGTGAAGATGCCGCACGCGCTGTTGTTCCTCCCCCAGTAGGGGGGAGGTTAGGAGGGGGGCGTTATGAGGATCAGCCCTTGCCTTACACGCCCCCACCCCAAC
>CAZOFC010000186.1:0-3353 GCA_964578965.1 uncultured Azospirillum sp. | reverse complement strand
CACGCGGCCTGAGCACACTTGAAACGGCAAAAATGCTGGCCAGCCTCAGTGTAGCGCTTGCAGATGCAGCGATTGCTGCGTGGGACACAAAATATGCCTATAATAACTGGCGCCCGGTGACAGCCATTGCGCAAGCGGATATCGATGGCAACCCGCTCACCGAAGCTGACCCTAACTGGCGCCCGCTACTCACCACCCCACCATTTCCGGATTATATCTCGGGCCACAGCACCTTCAGTTCAGCAGGTGCGGCAGTCCTCGCCTCCTATTTGGGGACGGATGCCGTGACCTTCAAAGCATTCTCCGATGCATTTCCGGATTCCGCACGTGCCTTCACCAGCCTGATGCAGGCAGCACAAGAAGCCGGGCAAAGCCGTATCTATGGCGGTATTCACTGGCAGTTTGCGAACCAAGTAGGGCTACAGACTGGTGCCGCCGTCGGTAATTTTGTGGGCAATAATTTCTTTGGCCGTCAGGAATTCGAAACCAACGGCAATGATGTGCATTACAGCACCGCCACGGGCACGCGCGTGGTCAGCGCCCTTGCGGGGGATGATTTCATGCTCGGCAATATTCAAAGTGATAAGCTCTATGGCGGCGAGGGCAGTGATACCTTGTTTGGCTTTGCGGGCGATGATTGGTTGAACGGCGATGCAGGCAACGACGCGCTCGGCGGCGAGACCGGCAATGACGCGATCCGCGCCGGACTTGGAAATGATACCGTCTGGGGCGGTACTGGCAGCGATACCATCAATGGCGGCGCGGGTGATGATACGATTTCGGCGGATGATGGCGACGATGTTGTCATAGGTGGTGATGGCCGCGATGTGCTGTGCGGGGATGAAGGAAATGACCTCCTCAGCGGCGGTAACGATGATGACACCCTCTGGGGTTGGAATGGTGATGACACGCTCGCAGGGAATGCCGGGAACGACCTGCTCGGCGGCGATGCCGGAAATGACCAACTCAGCGGTGGGGATGGCAATGATTCGCTGTTTGGTGATGTGGGGAATGACACGTTAAGCGGCGACGTAGGGGATGACCTGGTGAGTGGCGGGGCAGGCAATGATGTGCTTGCGGCCAGTGCCGGCAGTGATGTGATGGTGGGTGGTGCAGGGGCGGATATCTTCAGCTTCGCGGCACTTAATGTAGCCGCCGATACCACAATTGCTGATTTTGCCGTGGGCGTGGATAGCCTACGCATTTCGCAAGCAGCGCTTGGGGATGCAAGCTGGGCAAGCATCATTTCTGGTGCCACGCAAACGGCAACGGGCGTTGATGTCACCTTCGGGAATCACAGCGTGCATCTATCGAACCTGCAGCTGGCTGACTTGGCGCGGATAGCGGTTGAGGTCGTTTAAGTGCCGACAGACTCAGCTATATCGCCCGAGGTGCCAAAATAACGCAGGCGACGCTATTGTTACTGAGACGGTAGTCACCATTGTAGTCGGTCTGTGACGCAGACGTACTGCACGAGGTTGCCGAACCCCAAGCGGATTCAGAGCGTGCCATAATTTTGCCACGCCCCGGTTTGCCATCATCCAGCTTTGTATCGATATTCCAGAGTTCCTCGGGCTTAAAAATGTCATCAATAGGAGGACAACCGGAAGATTGGCCACCCATAAAGAATAAATTTGAGTCAGCTAGCGTGTATGTAAAACTATCACCGGGGTGACCAAAAAATTCCAATGACCAGCCACCGTTGGGGACACGGCTTCTAGGGGCGTTAACGCCTACGACAACGCCTTTGCCGCTGCTGCAAGTGCTGACAGCGCCACTTAGACCAGTGTAATTGCCCTCAATCAGCCTAGCCAGCGCCAGCTGTTTCCAATTCTGATACATCTCGCCTGTTATGCCACCACCAGAAGGTGTGCCTATTTGTCCATCTCCATTCCCGTTACAAGTGCCAGGACTTCCATTTGCTACGGCAGCATCAGCACATGCGGCATTGTCATCGCCCCAGAATGCCGTGGCGTTCGGCATATCGCCAGGAATGGCAAAATATTTGTCTCGGAATGTTTGCACGGCAGTTACATAGCGGCTGTATTCTGTACTGACCGCGCGCAACTCCGCCGCGCGGATTAGAGACTGGCCAGACAGCACGCCACCGACAAGAAGGCCCAAAATAACGAGCACAATGGAGAGCTCGACGAGGGAAAAAGCTGAACGTGGGCGCCGCAATCTCATAGCCACATAATACCCAAATTAGAGCTAAATAGCCAATTAGAAATTTTTAAAGACGGATCTTTTGAGGCTGCATCAAATCAGTTTGCGGTCCAGCAGGTTGAATCGTATCTTCGTCAATCCGTTGCGGCTGACATCCAGCACAGAAAGTTTATCATATATCGATGTTTTATTTGGCAATCACAGCGTAACTTTTGAACTAAATCCCAATCAGCATAATCATGCTGCAGATTTTCCCTGAGTCCACCAAGTTATATTCGCTGATAGACCCGTTGAGAACAACACATCCCGGGGTAATCGTGGATGTACTTTGCATGGATAACACGATGCCGGTATCAGGCTTTCCATCGTCGAGCTTGGTGTCGATATTCCAAACTTCGGTTGGGGTAGCAAATGCCCCGAGCGTGGATGAGCCGGAAATATAACGACCGACATGATACATATTCCCAACATTGGTTGGAAAATAAGTCGTTGAAGTGCTTGGCTGCATAAACAGAACAGAAACGCGAGCGCTACTGTCCATTTTTGTCAGCGGGGAGTAGATCCCTACGTTAAAAACGCCCGAGAATCCACCTTCGATCAGCCCAGCATTCTGTAAGTGATGCCATGCACGGTAACGCTCGTGACGCTGTTCGGCGGCTTCCGCAGTAATGGTAGAACCCATTTTTCCATCACCATTGCCGTTACATGTTGCAGTGCCTGTTGCAGCAGTTGTAACGGCAGAGCATGTAGCATCAAGCCCAACAGCTGTAGGGCTTCCTGCCTGTGCCCCCCAAAAACTTACTGCGTTGTTCATATCACCTGGGAGTGCGAAGTATTTGTCGCGAAATGTATACGTCGCGGTACGATAATTACTCATTTGAGTGCTGAGATTACGCCATTCCGCTGCACGAATAAGGCTTTGGCCCGACAGAACACCGCCAACAAGAAGACCCAGAATGACGAGCACAATGGAGAGCTCGACGAGGGAAAAAGCACATAGATGCGAATTTTTTTTAACCACCACAATAATCTACAATTAATTCAGCATAGATGGAATAAAAATATTTGCAGTGCTCAAAAGTGTATCGGGGGACAGGATTTTTCTCGCTTTGCTCGTGTCAACGCTAAGCTCAAACGGCGCGTCGCTTGTTTTCGTGGATGGAGCGACAGGATTTGATTCGGGTCTG
>CAZOFC010000185.1:0-3361 GCA_964578965.1 uncultured Azospirillum sp. | reverse complement strand
GCACCTTCCTTGATCGCTTTCACCGCCTGTTCGGTATCATCGCTGCTGGTGAGCATGAGCACGGGTAAATCAGGGCGATGTGTGCGGATGGCTTTGAGCGTCTCAAAACCATTCATCACCGGCATATTGATGTCGAGCAGCACGGCATGGATTTCATCGATGTTGCTGTCTTGGATGCGGTTAAACGCTTCCTTGCCATTCGTGGTGCTAATGACCGTGTGGCCGAGCTTTTTGCCAAGAATTGTCGCCAGCATGCGCCGTTGCAGCGGGTCGTCTTCGGCGATGAGGATGGTATGGGTCATACATGGCCTACATAGTTCTATTATGAGACTATAGCATAGAATTTCCCAAAATAGAACACCTAATTTGAGAATACGCTGCGCCGCAAAATACATAAGCAATTGATTTCACTTGATTAGTAACAAGCGCGCCGCTGTGCGACACTCTAATTATCGGAGGGTGAGTAGCCATGATTTTGGTTGATGAACATGCGGAAAGCGAATTGGTGGCATTTCTTGAGTCGTTCCGCCTTGCTCCGGATTATACCACCCGCTGTTTGCATTTCATGCTGACGCCTGAAATCGCTACCCCGGCACTGAAACAGCGGATCATTGCGGCAGCCCAGCAGCATTTATCAAGCAGCAGCCCGCGCATCTATTTCTGCGATTCAGGCGACATCGTTATGCTCGGGGAATCAATCCCCTCGCGCAGTGCTAATCTCATCATCCTCGATGTGGTCGATCACATCGCGCGGCCTGCGGATGAACGCTGGGTGATGTTCCGTGAATTAGCACTCATGACCAATGCGCTGCTGGTGCGTTTGCAGCCAATCCTCGAACACCAGCAACAGCGCGCCGAAGAAGCACTGAGGCTTGCGCAACAGCAGCAGCAGGCGCGTAAGCGCGCCGCCATCCTGAGCGCGGGGGCGGATACCTCGCCCGCCATGATTCATGCAAAGCGCAGCGAGCGCCCCACCATTGAGTTGATGATGATTGAGGATGATGCGTTTTCGCGTCGCCTGGTCGAGAATGTGCTGCAAAAAAAATATGCGTTAACCAGCTTGGCCGACACCAGCATCGCGATTGAAACCTATGCGCGCGTGGCGCCCGACCTGTTGTTCCTTGATATCAACCTGCCGGATGTCACGGGCCATGAGCTGCTCGCGCGCCTGCTGATGATCGACCCTGAGGCCCATATCATCATGCTTAGCGGCAATGCCGACCAGCAGAATATTGTTGAGGCGATGCGCCATGGTGCAAAAGGCTTCATCGCCAAGCCATTCACCAAAGAGAAACTATTCCAATATATCGAGCGCTGCGCAGGCATCGCCCAAAAGCTAGCAAGCCAACACGCCTGACTACAGATTTTTTAGCGGAGAGACCTATGCGTATCCATCGTGAAAATGCCCTGACCTTCATGCAGTTGCTCGGTACGGCTATCGACAAAGACCCAGCAAGCCTAGAGGGCTGGCGCTGCCTTTATGTGCGCGATGCGCAGAATCAATCGCGGCAGTGGGTCGAGGAAACCCTGAGCCGCCTGCGCGATGCCCACCGCACGCTTGATTGCGAGGTGGTGCAGTGCCCCGATCAGGATATTTTATTCTTCAGCCGCCACATGCCGGTCGATGAATTATACGCCATCGCCGATGATTTCATTCGTGCGAATTATAATAGCCACGGCGAAGCCGGCGAAATCGCACTGTATGATCTATGCCATGACTGGCGCATCATGAAGGATCTCTTGCTCAACAAAACCCCGCTCTGCGTCATGCAGCAGGAAGCAACTCTTCCAGCCTATGATTTTGGTGAAGTCGATGCATTGAAAGATGTTTTCAAGGAAGCCAAGCAACTGCGTAGCGCGCGTATGCCGCTGCATGTGATGATCGTCGAGGACGATGCCCTCACCCGGCGCATGGTGGCGAGTGCCTTCAAGGAAAACTATGCGCTCATCAATGCGAGTAATGCACAAGAAGCGATTGAGAATTATCTCACCCACGCACCTGACATTGTGTTCCTTGATATCGGCTTACCCGACACCAGCGGCTTTGAGGTGCTACACCGCATCATGGCCAGCGACCCCAATGCCTATGTGGTGATGTTCAGTGGCAATGCCTATCTCGATAATGTCGCAAGCGCACTCAGCGGCGGGGCGTCGGGCTTTGTGTCGAAGCCCTTCAGGAAAGAAAAAATGCAACGCTATATTCAAGAAAGCGCGCTGCATCACCGTCAACAGATTGCTTAGCGGGTGCAGGCCATGCAACAGCATCGCACCATTATTCTCTACTATATCTGTCTATTACTCCTAGTGCTTACGGCGCTCATGCATTTGGCATTCGACCCACCGGTGACACGTACCGAGTGGACATCGGATGCGATTTTCATGAGTGCCGTATTTTTTCTGCTAGCGATGACCGTCGTCTATTTTCGCCCACGCCTGCAAATGCTTGCACAATTTCAGGCCCACGCCGCCTTGCTTGAAACCGTCATTCAAAGCGCCAATGACGGGATTATCATCACCAAGGCTACGCTCGATAAGCGAGGGCCTGAAGTGATCTACGTTAATGATGCGTTCACTGAAATCTCGGGCTACAGTGCAGAAGAAATAGTTGGGAAAACACCACATATTCTACAAAACGAGTTCACCAAACGTGAAACACTCGATGCCATGAAACGCGCCTTGAGTGATGGGCAACCATTCAAGGGTGAGCTGCTGAACCGGCATAAAAATGGCCAGCAATACTGGATCGATATCAGCGTGATGCCAGTGAAAAATGCGGCAGGGATAGTCACGCATTTTGCGGCAATCGAGCGCGACATCACCGAGAAAAAGACAAAAGACCTGCAGGAAAAAGATATCTGGGTGCAGCTTAAGCGCGCCAATCTGAAAGCCGAAGCTGCTGCGCGCGATTTAGAGGAAAGCCTGGCCAAGGCAGAAGCGGCCAACATCGCCAAAGGCGATTTTCTGGCGAATATGAGCCATGAACTACGCACGCCGATGAATGGCGTGCTCGGCATGGCAAGCCTCTTGGCCGATACCGAATTGAGCGAGGAACAGCGCGAGTATGTCTCGACCATCAATAGCTCGGGTGAAAGCCTGTTGATGCTGCTCAATGATATCCTCGATTTCTCGAAAATCGAAGCCGGCGCACTGGAGCTTGAGCACATCGCCTATGCATTCCCCGATACCATCGAAAAAACAGCGAATCTGCTGCGTCCGCAAGCCGAGAAAAAGGGGATTGATCTACGCGTGGATTGCGACGCGAATGTGCCTGCCTTCATCTGGGGGGGGACCCCGGCCGCATCCGCCAGATTGTGATGAATCTTGTCGGTAATGCCATCAAGTTTACCGATCATGGCCATGT
>CAZOFC010000184.1:0-3387 GCA_964578965.1 uncultured Azospirillum sp. | reverse complement strand
GCTTAGGGGCTTAGTAAGATAAATAATTGGTTGGGTCAAATAACTGCTAGGCAGGCGCTTGCGATATTTCAAGGAACCCCCTATACCCTAACCCCTAACCCACTAACCCCTGAAACTCATGCCCAAACCTTCGACCCATGAATCCATCGACGCACTGGCGGATGCCGGGCTTGAAACCCGCCTGGTCCATGGCGGCAGCATGCGCAGCCAGTTTGGCGAAGTGGGTGAAGCGATTTTTCTCAATTCCGGCTTTTGCTATGACGCGGCAGAAACCGCCGAAAAGCGCTTCAATGGCGAGGAGCCGGGCTTTGTCTATTCGCGCTACCGCAACCCCAGCCTTGCCATGCTTGAAGACCGCTTGGCATTGCTTGAAGGGGCCGAGCATTGCATTGCCGTGGCCTCGGGCATGGCGGCGGTGTTCGCCAGCCTCATGGGCGTGCTGAAGGCGGGCGATCGGGTCGTTGCCAACCGCGTGCTGTTTGGCTCGTGCCATTACATCATCAACGAAATTCTGCCGCGTTTTGGCATCACCACTGAATTGGTCGATGGGCCGGATTTGGCAGCATGGGAAAAAGCACTGAGCACGCCTGCGCAGGCCGTATTCATTGAGTCCCCCGCCAACCCTACCTTACAGCTCACGGATATTGCCGCGGTATGCAAACTCGCCAAAAAAGCGGGGGCATTGGTGGTCGTCGATAATGTGTTTGCCACCCCCATTTATCAAAAGCCGCTCGCGCTTGGGGCGGATATGGTGGTGTACTCCACCACCAAATATTTCGATGGCCAAGGCCGCACGCTGGGTGGTGCAATTTTGGGCAACAAAGCGCTGCTTGAGGAGAAAATTCTCCCCTTCCATCGCCACACCGGGCCGGCCTTAAGCCCCTTCAATGCATGGGTGATATTAAAAGGCCTTGAAACCCTTCCGATGCGGATGGAGCGCCATAGCAGCAACGCGCAAGCAATTGCCGAATTACTCCATGCCCATGCGGCGGTCGAACAAGTCATCTACCCCGGCTTACCTAGCTTTGCGCAATATGAACTCCAGCAGCGCCAGGCCAGCGGCGGTGGCGGGCTGATTGCCCTAACGCTTAAAGGCGGTAAAGCGGCTGCTTTTAAGTTTCTCAATGCGCTTTCCATCATCGCCATCAGCAACAATTTGGGGGATGCAAAAAGTTTGGCCACCCACCCGGCCACCACCACCCACAGCAACCTCACGCCCGAGGCCCGCGCTGCTGTAGGTATAAGTGACGGCATGGTGCGCCTTTCCATCGGGCTTGAATCGATTGCCGATTTAACGCGCGATATTGAAACGGCATTGAAGGCTGCCGCCTAATGCGGCGCTTCCTTGGCGCAATCACACTGGTGATGGCACTCACCAGCATTGCTCTTGCCACCAGCAAACCCGCACTCGATACCATCAGCGTTGAGATTGGCAAGGCGGGCCCCTTCACGCTTGAAATGGCGATCACACCCGAAATTCGCGAGCGCGGGCTCATGCACCGCACCACCCTCGCCCCCCATGATGGCATGGTGTTTTTCTTCCCCAAACCAGCGCCCTATAAATTCTGGATGAAGAATACCCTCATCCCACTCGACATGCTGTTTGTGGATGAAGCGGGCACGGTTGTTTACATTGCCACCGCAAAGCCCCTATCGCTGGAGATGGTCGGCCCTGAAGTCGCCGTGGATACGGTCATCGAGCTTATTGGTGGCCGCGCCGCGCGCGAGGGTATAAAATTGGGCGATAAGGTACGCTATGCAACAAAAACCCATCCGCGCATGTTGGCACGCTAGCCTCCTCTGGCTTGCGCTGGTGGTTGCAGCAGTGCCGTCCGCCCATGCCGAAATCAAATCCCTGATCTTCGAGCGCGCGCAGATTCGGATTGATCCGCGCCCCATCACCAATGCCGACAAAGAAGTCACCCTCACCCGCCCACCCGTGACGCTTGATATCGAACTGCGCGGCGAGGAGGCACTATCGCTTGAGTACATTCACACCCTCAACACGCTCGATGATAAAAATGGGGTGATGATTCTGCTCACCAGCCCAGCCATTGCGGCCCTGCCCGCCATGAAGGTGTACACGGCGGTGGATGTACTGTTCGTGGCAGAGGATGGAACGATACTGCAAATTTCACCTTCGTTGGTGCTGGGGGAATTAACCCAAACCATTCAAGCAAAATCTCCCATCAAAGCGTTACTGTTCATCAAGGCCGGGGCTGCCGCCGCGCGTGGTCTGCGCCCGCGCGATACAGTGGCTGGGCGAATGTTCCAACCCCTCGCACCGGTGCAGGAATAGCCATGGGCAACGACGCCGCATTACTCCAACGCATTGATTTTTTTCGCCTTGCCCTGAACCTTGGTGGCAACAAAGAAACCATCAAGGAAATGCTGCTGTTGTTTCTTTCCACCAGCACCGCGCAGCTAGAAAAACTCGAAGCAGCCGAGCGCGAGCTGAATATCATCGCATGGTTACAGATCATTCATCAACTCAAAGGGGCGGCGCAAAATATCACTGCCAAGCGCTTCGCCAGCTTATGCATCGAGGCTGAAGAAATCCGCAGCCTGCCACACGAACAATCGCGCGCGGTCACGTATCACCTTTACAAAGAAATGGCGCTACTTGGTGCGGCCATTAGCGCGCATTTTAAATAGCCACCGCCTCGATGATTACAAAGGCCTGCGCCATCGGGTATTCATCGACAAGGCTTACATGCACCACGGCCTTGTGGCCCGCGGGCGTCAGTGCTTTGAGGTATGTGAGGGCATTGCCTTTAAGTGAAATTGTTGGCTTGCCGCTAGGCAAGTTCACCACCTCAATATCGCGCCAGTAAATGCCGCCACCAGCACCCACACCTGTGCCAAGCGCCTTACCCAGTGCCTCTTTCGCGGCAAAGCGTTTCGCATAGGTGCTCGCGGTGCCGTTGCGTTTGCCGCCACCCGCACGGCGACGCGCCTTTGCGCGCTCGCCTTCTGTAAAAATACGGTTCTCGAATGCCTCGCCAAAGCGGGCGAGGGATTTTTCAATACGGCTGATGTCGCAAATGTCGCTGCCGATACCAAGGATCATGCCCGCGCCTCATTCATCAAGCGTCGCATTTCGAGGATCGCAATATCAAGCCCCGTGAACACCGCTTCACCAATCAGGAAATGGCCGATATTCAGCTCGATGACTTCAGGGATGGCCGCAATATCGCCGACATTCTCGTAATTCAAGCCATGACCAGCATGCACCTCAAGCCCGAGCGATTGCGCAAGCGTTGCTGCAGCCTTAAGTTCGGTGAGTGCTTTGCCGCGCGCAGCACTGCCCGGCGCATATTCGGCATAGGCCCCGGTATGTAGCTCCACAATATCTGCGCCCGCGTTGGCGGCCGCCTGCACCTGCCC
>CAZOFC010000183.1:0-3395 GCA_964578965.1 uncultured Azospirillum sp. | reverse complement strand
GTCAATGTTCACGATTTCGAGAGAATTGCGGAACATGTCGCGGTTGGGGCGGCTATGGGCGCGGCGAGATGTTCCCGTTTTCGGATGTGGATGTGCTGGTACTGGTGGAGAAGCGCAGCAATGCAGGCATCGACGAAGCGGTGGAGCGGGTGCTGCAACAGTTATGGGATATGCATATTCCCGTCAGCCATGCGACGCGCACGCTTGAGGAATGTATCGAGGCTGCGCAGGGGGATGCCACCATCACCGCCTCGCTGATGGATATGCGCTATCTTGCCGGCAATCGCGCGGCGTTTCTTGCCCTCAAAAAGCGCTTCCGTGAGGAGGTGCTTGGGCAGCATCCGCGCGGGTTTGTCGAGGCCAAGCTTGCCGAGCGCGACCATCGCCATGCGAAATGGGGCGATTCGCGGCTGATGCTTGAGCCCAACATCAAGGAAGGCAAGGGGGGCTTGCGCGATCTGCAAACGCTGACCTGGCTTGCGCGTTATTGCTATCGTCTGACCAAAGCGGCGGAGCTGGTGCGCGATGATTTATTGAGCCATGCGGAATGGGCCCATTTCCGGGAGGCCTATTTGTTTTTCTCGAGCGTGCGGGCGCATATGCATCGCTTGCGTGGCAGGGCCGATGAACGCCTGACCTTTGACCTGCAGCTCGCGATTGCACAGGCCATGGCCTTCCCCGGCAGCACGCCACAGGAAAAGGCCGAGAAACTCATGCTGCGCTATTTTCAATACGCGCGCGAGGTTGGTGCGCTCACGCGGATTTTCTGCGCGGTGCTTGAGGACGAAAACCTGCGCTCAGTCCCTGCTACGCTGCTTCAAGCGCCACTGAATCTCGATGCAGCATTTACGCTCGATGCGGGGCGGCTGAACTTTCATGCCACGGTGGATTTATTAGTCACCCCGGCGATGGCAGTCGCCCTGTTTCGTGAAGCGCAACGCCATGGGGTCGATATTCATCCACGGGCGCAGCTGTTGATTGCGCGGGCGCTGCCACACATTGCCCGGCAACTGCCATTTGAGGGTAAAGCCAATGCGCTGTTTCTAGAAATTCTTTTATCGGAAGCGCCAGATCTCTCGCTTCGGCGTATGAGCGAAATGGGTGTGCTGGCTGCACTCATTCCGGAGTTTGGCCGTGTCACCGGCATGATGCAGTATGATGGCTACCACACCTACACGGTGGATGAGCATACGCTGGTGGCAGTGGGCAACCTTGCGATGATCGAAAGTGGGGCGTGGGAAAAAGACATGCCGCTCGCCACCGTGGTGGCCAAGGAAGTGACCGACCGTGCGACGCTTTACCTTGCGATGCTATGCCATGATTTGGCCAAAGGCACGGGCGGTGGGCATGCGAAAAAGGGTGAGGTGCTGGTGGCGCGTATTGCGCGACGGCTCGGCCTGAATGCCACGCAGGCCGACATGGCCGGGTGGTTGGTGAAACACCATTTGATGCTGAGTGAAACCGCGCTCAAGCGTGACCTCGATGACCCCAAGACATTAGTGGATTTTGTGGAGATGGTGCAATCCCCCGAGCGGTTGCGCCTGCTGCTGATGCTGACGGTGGCGGATATGAAGGCGGTGGGCCCGAACATCTGGAATCGCTGGAAGGGGGCGCTGATGCGCGATCTCTATCAGCGCGCGATGGCGTTAATGGGGGTGGGCATGGGCTTGCCCGCGCCGCAAAAAACTATCCGCGAGGCGCTGCTTGCCGATATTGCCCCAGCCTATCACGATGCGGCACAGAATTTTTTAGCCGAATCATTACCCGCGAGCTGGTGGCAACGCCCACATAGCGAGCAGAAGGCGTGTATTGAGGCATTCGCCGCATGGCAGGTGGCGCCCCACACCCCCGCACTCGTGATGACGCATGACACCTATCGCGCGGTGACCGAAATCACCTGCTGTATGGCCTATTCGCCGACCTTATTTCGTGATCTTGCCGGGGTGATGGCGTGGATTGGTGCCAGCATTGTGACGGCGCGCAGCATGGTGCTGATGCGCGGTGTGACACTCGCCACCTTTGGCCTGCAAGATATTGAGGGCAACAGCTTCGCACAGGATACAAAGCGGGTGAAGCCGATTGCAGAATTAATCGCCAAAGCCTGTGCGGGTGAACTGGATTTTGCCAGCGAGCTGCCGCGTCGGCGTATCACCCCACGTGGGCGTGATGTGGCGGTGGCACCGGCCGTGTTCATCGACAATCAGGTGAGTGCGACTGCCACCGTGATTGAGATCAACGCGCGTGACCGTATCGGCCTACTGTATGATATTTTGGATGCACTGGCGGAATGCAATCTGCAAGTGATGACAGCGCATATCGCAACCTATGGCCAAAAGGCGGTGGATGTGTTTTATGTCAAGGATGCGTACGGGATTAAAATTATTCATGCGACCAAACTGGAGCAGATTCAGCGCGCGCTGCTGGTTGCCTGTGGTGAAGGAGCAGCGGCATGAGTGATACCCCTGAATGGCTGCATGAGCCAGCGCTGCAGGCATTGCTGCAAGCCACGCAGGATGCGGGTGGGCAGGCGCGCGTTGTGGGCGGTGCGGTGCGTGATTTTTTGCTCAGGCGCGAGGGCGGCGATGTGGATGTGGCAAGCACGCTGCTGCCAGAGCAGACGATGGCGATTGCCGCACAGCAGCAATGGAAAGCCATTCCGACGGGTATTGCGCATGGCACGGTGACACTGGTGTTACCGACCCGGATTGTGGAAGTGACCACCTTGCGCCGCGATGTGACGACCGATGGCAGGCGCGCCACTGTGGCTTTCACGGATGATTGGAAGGAAGATGCGGCGCGGCGTGACTTTACCATCAACGCGCTGAGCATGGATGCGCAGGGCGCTGTTTACGATTATTTCGACGGGCAGAAGGATATTGCTGCACAAAACGTGCGCTTCATTGGCGATGCGGCGACCCGCATTGCCGAGGACGGCTTGCGCATGTTGCGGTTTTTTCGCTTTCTGGCCGTGTTTGGTAAACCCCCGGCGGATGCGGATGCACTAGCCGCAATCACCGCCAGTTGCGGAATGATTGCTACGCTTTCAGGCGAGCGGGTGGCGCAGGAAATGAAGAAATTACTCAGCGCGCATAACCCTGCCTATGCACTGAGATTGATGCAGCAAAGCGGCGTTGCAGCCCATGTGTTTGG
This sequence comes from uncultured Azospirillum sp., assembly GCA_964578965.1. GTDB lineage: Bacteria > Pseudomonadota > Alphaproteobacteria > Rickettsiales > UBA3002 > QFOX01. Next base: position 245 of record CAZOFC010000183.1, on the reverse strand, counting down.
CCGCGCCATCGACCCCTCGCGGATGATTCGTCTGCAGATGCTGGAGGGGCAGGCGGATTACCAAACCTCGGTGTGGGCGCGGGCGCTCGCGCTAGTGCCACATTCTACGCATGCAGATGCAACATGGCTGAGTGAGCGCTGGAAGCTTAGCCGCCATGAAGCGCAGCAAGTGAAACTGCTGGCAGCGTTGAATGAACCCTCCCTGGTTCTTGATGCATTAAAAGAACAATCGACGCCCAACCACC
>CAZOFC010000182.1:0-3396 GCA_964578965.1 uncultured Azospirillum sp. | reverse complement strand
GCTAATCGCCCCCTTTTGCCATTGGCGTCACGACCAATAACCATCAAGGAGGTGCGTGTCATAACCACAAACTTTATGGCTGGCAAGTGGTAAGTGTGCATCAAAAAGAAAAACGGCGCAGCCCGGGATGGACTGCGCCGTTATATCTCAGGCGGCGCGCACTAAATAGCACGCGCTACCGTGAACCGAACTTACGCCGATTTGCGCTTGTTTACGGTGTCTTTCAGGGCTTTGCCTGGCTTGAACTTCGGTTGAACCGAAGCGGCAATTTTGATCACAGCACCGGTGCGTGGGTTGCGGCCTTCGGTCGCCTTACGCTTTACGCTGGTGAAGGTACCAAAGCCCACGAGGCGAACTTCTTTACCTTTGCTCAGCGACTTGCTGATGGTCTCGATGAATGCATCGACAGCGTCTGCTGCTTTTGCTTTGGTGAGTTCGCATTTGTCAGCGATTTCTGCGATCAGTTCGTTCTTGTTCATAAAAACTCCTAAAGGTTTGGTCGGTTGAACTTACGTCGTGCCAAGCGACAGAAACCTCGGATTTTAAATTCTCTGCATCGACTATATTTTGTATCGCCGAGCAGTGAAGCAATGAAACCTGAGGGTTTGCCTTGTCACTAGCGATGCAACACTAAGCACCATTCACGAATGCTGTAAACAAGAAAAAACGCAAAAACTGGCGGAATCCTCAAGTTTTTCGCGTGTATTTTTTTCTTGCAATTTTTGTTTTTGCACGCGCAACCACGCGTTTCCATTTTTTTCAGTGCGCGAATATTTCGCGGAAACACTAGGATTTATGCGCCTTAGCGGAAATTCTCTGCAACAAAAAATCACGCGCCGTTACGGGTAAAAAGGCAAGGACATGCAGCAGCGCATACAGCGAAAACGGGAAGGCAATGCGGGCTTTTTTCTTCTCCAAGTTGCGCATTATGATGTGAATAGCGCGCTCCACAGGCATAATTAATGGCATTGGGAAGTGGTTTTTGTCGGTCAGTGGGGTGGAAATCCACCCCGGACAGATGACGCTCACGATAATGTTATACGGCTTTAACATGCCGCGCAGCGCATCGCCATACACCCGCACGGCCGCTTTACTGGCACTGTATGCGGGTGCGCTTGGCAGCGCGCAAATCCCAGCGAGGGATGACATGATGGCAATGTGCCCGCGCCCCCTCGCCTTCATGCGTTCGATGAGCGGATGAATGGTGTGGATGACGCCCGCGAAATTCACCGCGAATACCTGCTCCGCCGCTTTTAATGTTTCCTTGCCTGCAAAACTGCCGGTCGAGATTCCCGCATTCGCAATCACCACATCAATCGGCGCTGCATCATCCATCCGCGCAATCGCATCCGCCATTGCTACTTTATCTGTCACATCGACACTCGCACATTCCACCTGTGCCCCGCGCGTGCGGCACTCACCTGCCACTGCTTCGAGTCGAGCGTTGTCACGCCCTAAGAGATAGAGTGTTGTTCCCGGCGCGGCATAACCCACCGCTAGCGCTGCCCCAATGCCCGACGATGCACCAGTGATGAGGATGCAGTAAGGTTTCAGGTGACAGGTTGCAGTAGTTTGTAACTTCATACAGTAGCCTTGGCTGAAACCTGAAACCTGCAACCTGACTGCTAGTTACTAAACGGCGGGCAGTTCAAGCCTTTGCGCGAGTGGGTGAATAGCTCGAAGCCTGTGGCGGTGACGCCCAGCGAATGCTCGAACTGCGCACTGAGTGATTTATCACGCGTCGTTACCGTCCAGCCATCATGCTTGCTTAAAATCGTTGCGGCTTTGCCGATATTGATCATCGGCTCGACGGTGAAGAACATCCCCTCCTCGAGCTTCACGCCCGAGCCCGGTTTGCCGAAATGCAGAATGTTCGGCGCGGTGTGAAAAATTTTGCCCAAGCCATGGCCGCAATATTCGCGCACCACACTGTAACCGAAACTCTCGGCATAGGTTTGGATGGCGTGACCAATATCGCCCGTGGTGGCGCCAGGGCGAATCACCTCAATCCCCTTCATCATTGCGTCATACGTCACTTGTGTCAGGCGGCGCGCTTTGGTGGCCACCTCGCCCACCCAATAGGTGCGGCTGGTATCGCCGTGCCAGCCATCGACAATTACCGTCACGTCGATGTTCACCATGTCGCCATTCACCAGCTTGCGCGCATCCGGAATGCCGTGGCAGACCACATGGTTGACCGAGGTGCAGATGGATTTTGGAAAGCCACGATAGCCCAGCGGCGCTGGGATAGCGCCTGCGGCAATGATTTTGTTGTGGCAGATGGTATTGATCTCATCCGTGCTGATCCCGACACGCACGACATCGACCATATCATCGAGGATGCTGGCGGCGAGTTCGCCCGCCTTACGCATCGCAGCGAACTCCGCTGGCCCATGCAGCGTTATCTCGCGGGTGTCGTAAAAATCGTCTTCGGCAGCATCGTTCATACCCCACCCATGCCAGATTGCGCTTGGGCTTGCAAGCGGCAGAAGCGAGGGCTATGAAGGCCGCATGAAAAATATTGTCAGCGCATGCTTAGTCATCATCGGCAACGAAATCCTCTCGGGCCGCACGCAGGATAAGAACCTTGCGCATCTGGCAATCAAGCTCAACGAGGCAGGTATTCAGCTGCGCGAGGTGCGTGTCATCCCCGATGTGAAGCAGACGATTGTCGATACCATCAATACGGTGCGCGCGCAGTTTGATTATGTCTTCACCACGGGCGGCATTGGCCCCACGCATGACGACATCACCAGTGCCTCGATTGCGAAGGCTTTTGGCGTGGCCATGCACCGCCACCCTGAGGCGGAGGCCGCATTACGCGCGCATTATTCTGCCACGGACATCAACGAAGCGCGGCTCAAGATGGCGGATGTACCGATGGGTAGCGAGTTAATCCCCAATGCCGTTTCCACCGCGCCGGGCTTTCGCATCGGCAATGTGTTCGTCATGGCGGGCGTGCCCAAAATCATGCAGGCGATGCTCGATGCCATCATCCCCCACCTCAAGGGCGGTGCGACGGTGCTTTCCACCAGTATTGCCACCAACTTGCTTGAGGGCACGATTGCTGCAGGCCTCACCGAAATCCAAAACCGCTATATGGATATCGATATCGGCAGCTACCCGACTTATGAGGCGGCGAGTGGCTATCGCACGACACTGGTGCTGCGCTCACCGGATGCGGCCCGTAACGAAGCTGCACGCAGCGAAATTGCGGCGTTGATTGCTACATGCGGTGGGCAGGTGGTGGAAACGCCCGCGGCGTAACGTCATCACTTGCAATTACTCTCACTGCGCGTTACGAACCCCTTCTGTGTCCCCGTGGCGGAACTGGTAGACGCTGCAGACTTAAAATCTGTTTCGAGTAATCGAGTACCGGTTCGATTCCGGTCGGGG
>CAZOFC010000181.1:0-3427 GCA_964578965.1 uncultured Azospirillum sp. | reverse complement strand
GGCCACGCGTGCATCGTAGCCGTAGCTACACAAGCCATAGGAAATAACGCCCTCGCGGCGCAGATTCTCCACAAAGGGTTCGATCATTTTATCGGTGTTCGCGCGTTCGCGGATCCAGTGGTCGGGCTGTATGGGCATACGTCCTCATAACGTTCAACGCTGGTGGCGAATTGCGTCGTTGCGCGCGTGCTCGAATCCGCATGTAGCGCTGCTACACTTGCGGTTCTGTGCGCGCTTGCGCCTAGCACTTCATCCACCATCGTCGAACTTGGGTTGGGTGTTGAGGAAGAACTAAAGGATTCCGAGCAAACGTCAATAAAAAGAGGCGCTAGATGAAGTTGCGATAGCGCAGCGCGCAGACAACGGCTGGGTCCGACAAGGCATATTGACCCGCGAAGTCGGAAAAGCTGGTGGATGTGCTGCAGGTATCCCAATGAACGCCGATGATGCTGCCGGTTGCGGGCCTGCCATCGTCCAGCTTGGTATCGATGTTCCATGCTTCTTCCGGCTTTAAAACGGGATTGCTCGTATCGACCACAGTGTTAGCCGTCCCAAAGGTCATCTGGTTGCCATAGTTCATGGCGTAGTTATATGGGTCACCCGCGGTGACATAATTGACAATCGTGAATGCGCTGTTGCTCAGTCTTCCACGCGGCACGTTGGTGCCGATCACCGCGTGCGAACCAGCGCCAGTGCCGGCAATGCCAGTATAGGTTGCCTCAACCAGCCCTGCAAGCGCCAGCTGTTTCCAGAACTGGAATATCTCACCCGTGGTACTCGCGGCGCTAGCGAACGTTAATATCCCATCGCCATTGCCATTACAGGTGCCGGGGGTTCCGTTGGGCACTGCTGCATCGGCACAGTTGGCGTTATCGTCGCCCCAAAAGGCGGTGGCATTCGGCATATCGCCGGGGATGGCAAAATATTTATCGCGGAAGGTTTGTGCTGCCGTGTAAAACCGCGCATAATCGGCACTGACGCTGCGCAGCTCCGCCGCACGGATGAGCGACTGGCCCGAGAGCACGCCACCCACCAGTAGGCCAAGAATGACCAGTACAATCGATAGTTCAACAAGGCTGAAGGCATGTCTGAGTTTGCTATGAATCATTATGAAACCCGGGACGTGAAGCGTATCAAAGTGACGATAATCGTTGTTTCTACTAAAATGCATTCCGGAACATCAGGCGACAGCGAACATCTGACTGGTCTAGGATATAAGTTGCCGCATAATCAACATCCGAAGTGGCGTTGGCACACAGCGAGCGGTCTGCTGCAATCACGGTGCCTCGGCCTGGCATTCCATCATCCAACTTGGTGTCGATGTTCCAGGCTTCCTCCGTTTTGAGCAGCGATGTATTAGGCGACATGTTGGCCTGGTAGGCTCCAATCTGGAGAAAGTTTCCATATTCCATGACGAATTCGACCGTGGAGCCAGTGCTCGCGGCACGGCTGTTTGCATACCATATCGCATTACTCATGCGCGCGCGTGGAACATTCACGCCGCCTTGTGAGTGATAGGTCCCTCCGGCAACCGGCTGCCCGGTATAGGTGCCTTCAATGAGGCCGGCATTGGCGAGGGAACGCCAGAAAAACCAGCGTTCCGTATTGGAGCCACCACCACCGGGGAACTCCCAGAGCCGACCGTCGCCATCGCCGTCACAGACGCCGGTCGTGGTGTTGATGGCCGCCCCACTGTTGGTAATGCAGGCGGCTGGGTTGTTAATTAAACGGCCCCAAAATGCAGTGCCATTGGTCATGTCGCCAGGAACGGCAAGGTATTTGTCACGAAAGGTTTGTGCAGCAGTGGTATAGCGCGCATATTCCGAGGAAATGGATCGTAGCTCCGCCGCGCGAATGAGCGACTGGCCGGAAAGCACGCCGCCCACCAGCAAACCCAAAATGACCAGCACGATGGAGAGTTCGACAAGGCTGAAGGCATGTTTGGGGGTGGGCATAAAGAGTGAAAATTCCACGTAGTGCGATTAATATAAAGACTTCCCTATAGTATGAAGAAAATCACTGAAATTCAATGAAAAACTAGAGCCCGCGCCCGCCGCCGGATTCGGTGCCGGCAAAGCGGTTCCAGCGTTCTTTGGCCATGGTGTGGCGCCCGGTATTCTTGTTTTTGATCATCTGCATTTTGGCGCTCCATATGGTTTCGCCGGCACTGGTGCGCTCGGCCACGCGGGCGGAAACAAGTGCGGCTTCGCGCATTTCCTCCTCGCGCTCACGCTCAAGGATGCGACCGAGTTCATGCGCCTCCGCCTGCTGATTGATGTGCAGGGTGCGTTGATTGCGCAAAAGCTGCTGCTTTTTCTTCTCTTTTTTGCTGTGATGGTGGTCAGACATTTTTATTGCCTCCGGCTCGGTCTGCTGACCTCGCCATGAGGCGTGCTATCGCAGCTCACGGCTGGCTCGGCCTGCTGGCCTCGCGTGCTGTTGGTGGTGCAACCTTCGCTCGCTGCCTTGCGCCGCGCCATGTTGCGTTTTAAGGCCAAGGCCAGTTTTGCGCGCTTTTGCGCGCTGGTGCGGGTCGGTTCGCTCATTCCTCACTCTACACATAAACGCGGGTATAAATCAACACTTGCGCGTTAGCGGCAGGTGTGGCAAAGCATCGGCTCGAATTTTGGGTAGGCTGCTATAGCTCAGTGGTAGAGCAAGCCATTGGTAATGACGGGGTAGGAAGTTCGATTCTTCTTAGCAGCACCATTATCTGTTTTTATTTGATTCAGTGAATCAAATAAAAACGAAAATCATGGGATGTCTTAGCATCGCAAGGTGAGGCTTTCAGCCGACCGCAGCGATGGTTAGACGGACATGTATAGTGCCCCAATGAGCCGTTTTTACGAAGAAATCTTAGAGTGCTTGCAATTCGAGAAGCTGCCTGCGGCAGCGATGGGAAGCTGCATAGCACGAAATGACCAAGGAATCATGGGAGTCTTAGCATCGCTAGGTAGCCCTCAGCCAAGGCTACGCAAGCGTGTTTCGGCCTGCATCATGTAATCCCGGGTAAGTGGCAGCGTATCACGGCGACGGGTGAGCTGGATCTGAGCATTCATATGCCCGTCATGTATGAAGGCGCTCGTCGCGGCGGCAAGATAGAACATCCACATCCGGTAGAAGCGCGCATCGTAGAGCGCTTCAATCTGTGCGCGCTCGGCGCGGCAGCGTGCGTACCAGTGGCGCAGCGTGTGCCCATAATGCAGGCGGAGAATTTCAATGTCCGTCGTCCAGAGCCAGGCTCGCTCGATGGCCGGAAGAATCTCTGACAATGCCGGCGCATAGCCGCCCGGGAAAATATATTTCGCCGTCCAGGGGTCGGTCACGCCCGGGCCATCCGCCCGCGCGATGGTGTGGATGAGCGCGACCCCATCGGGTTTCAGGCGCGCATGCACCGTATCAAAGAAGCGGCGGTAGTTGGGCTTGC
>CAZOFC010000180.1:0-3471 GCA_964578965.1 uncultured Azospirillum sp. | reverse complement strand
GTCGGCTTGTAATCCAATTTGATGCATACGGCACGATTGATGGTGCCATCTTCGTTGTTTACATCCCATTCGTTGTTATGCGCGCTCACCAGCCATGTCCACCCCGCCGGGCAGGTAGCGCTGTTGGCGTGCTGCACCTTGAGGTCTAACTCAGGGCTGCCCGTCCCTGCGATGCCAAGACACCAGCGCTGACGGCATCCCTGAGGCTGTTCCTCGTATAGTTTATGCTCGCCAAGGTCGTTACAATCGGAATCATACACGCCCGTATCGATGGTGCCTGCTGGGCACACAGACGCCCAGACTGAAATGAACTGCACATTCGTATCCGAGGTACCCAGACATAACTGTGCGCGGTCACTGCCTGAGGATTTATCCTCAGATAAGGAGCGTTGCGCATCGTTATCATCAATCAGTGCGGTGGGCGTGTATCCGGCCGGGCAGTTATTGCGCGGCAACGCATTTTTGCCAGCCGGGTATAGATAGCTATCGCTGGTCGAGCCAAACAGGTTCCACAACGCAGTGATCGTCGGTTCGGCACTGCATGTCGCACAGACGGGATTGGCGAATGCACAGGTTGCATCATTACCGCCGCCACTGCCGCTGCAGGTCCAGGTGCGAGTGGTGCCACAGGCGGTCAGTCCATTATCACTCACGGCGCTGCCAACCATACAGCTATTTGGCAAAACGTTGTTGCACACGCCACTGACCGAGCGCTGTTTTTTGTCGCTGAAGACAATAATATCATCAAAGAACTTGGTGCCCGCATCCTTCCCGTCATTGTATGCCGCGCCCACGAACACTGCATTGCTTGGCTCGCAGTTTTCACTATCAAGCGTGCTGCCAAGCGCACAATAGCGCTTATCGTTGGTGTCGCTGTGGTAATTCACCTTGACCGCGCCCAATCCGTTGGCGCCATGACTGATCACCACATACGCCGCCTTCACACTGACCGGCGCTGCCGATGCGTCAGCCTTGACCGTGATCACGCCTTCGTAGGTTTGCAGCGGCAATTGCTGATTGAATTTGCCGGTTTCCGTAAGATCGGTCGTGACCGCGTAGGAAAATTTGTTGCCCCAGCAATCCCCGGCATAGCTGGGGGCAAGGCCGAGCGCCTGAAATGGCAGCGCACCAAATGTGACGCTTGAGGTGGGCGGGGTGGTGGTTGGCGGCGTGGTTGCATCGAGCAAGCCTGGGTTAGCAAGCAGCTCGGCGGATGTCACTTCGCGGCCATATTTGACATCCTCAACCCCTGCCGTGCGTACTGCAGGTAGTGGGTAACGTTCGTTTTGAATGACGAACCGCTCCATCGCACCTTGAATATCTTTGATCTGCGTTTTGGTGATGCTAACGCAATCATCCGCACCGGATTGCTTGAGGCCGAGCGCCACCCCGGCAATCACCCCGATGATGATGATGACCACCGACAGCTCGAGCAGCGAAAACGCCCTTTGGCCGTCAGGTTTGCCTGCCTCGCGACGGGGCATCCACGCCTGACAAAAAGAACGGTTCATGCGCATCAATAACCTTTATCTTCGGCGTATTTCAATCGATTAACACAAAGCGACTGAGCGGCCTACGACAGAGAGCACTCTGTTACGATGGTAACCGATTCAGATTAACAAATCGTTAACCAACCCGCACGGCTTTACTGCACAAAGAGCTGCGTTTCATCGTGCGATAGGCCAGCCTGTGACCGTCCCGTCACACGGATCTGGTGCAACGGCACGCCGATGTTGCGCATCACCGCCAGCACCGCCTGCGTGTTATGGCTGGCAACCTGCTGCCACTGGGCATCGATTTGCGGGTTTCCCGTTGCGGGGGCGAGCGATACCACATCGAATGTCACATCGGGCTTGATGGCGACGGCTTGCGACACGGCGGCATAGAGTTGTTTATCGAAATAGACGCGCGGCTGGTTAAAGCGGATGGTCACAAGCGGCTTGGCAGGCGTTGCCTGCGCCACACTGTGGTTGGGCAGAAAGCCCGCCAAAGCAAGGGCCAGAGCAAAAAAAGACTGTCGTGGTGCGCGCATGTGAATCCCCTAGCATGGGCGAAAAAGGGGCGCAAGCCCTGCCTGATAAAAAGCTGCTTGCACAAGTGCGTTGACTTGGTTAGGTTGCCGCTCCCTGAAACGGGGTGCGGTCCCATAGCTCAACTGGATAGAGCACTTGACTACGAATCAAGAGGCTAGGAGTTCGAATCTCTTTGGGACCGCCATCAACTAAAATGCCACCCCATGCGGGTGGCATTTTTGTTTGTGGGTCTTCGCTGCTGATTCGAACGAAGGAGTTCGATCAAGCGCTTTGGTAAAATTATCACAGCTCATTTGTTCGGTGAGCCTATGAGCGCGACAGTGCAAGGATGCGCGCAGCATTTAGTTGCTATTTACCTTAAAATACGAACAATAGCAGGTAGTCATCACTCACAAAGAGGGCCCTTATGAGCGTTCAAAACAACTCACGCGCCACGGACCTTGGCACTATTTTAACCGAAGGCACTACGGGTTTTGCTGTTCGTAAGCGCACAGGTATCGGCCTCTTCTTTCATTTCTTTTTGCTGGCCTGCATGGTGGTGATGGGTGTTTCGTTGCTCGTCTATTACCAATCACCGATGGGCTCGGCAGTGGCGGTAGCCATTGGCCTTAGTTTTGCACTGATTGCGCATAACCTCGAAAAGCAGAAAAAGCATAAAGAATCACTCGAGTTCATGAATGCGCTGTTTTCATCTGCGATCGGCAAAGGCTATCAGTTCGCCTGTATTGTCAAAAAGACGGGTGAGATCGTGTTCTATAACCGTCCCTTTCAGGCGGTGTTCCCGGCCTACACGATTCAAGATACCCGCACCCTCAAGGCGTTGCTTGACCTTTACAATGTTCCAGAAAGCGACCGCGAGACCTTACGCAAATTCATGACGGATAACGAAGACGGTAGCATTGCCACCACCATCAACGCGAAAGCACAGACGGAGAAAACCGCCATCACCTTCCACCTCGACCCCATCGAGCGCCCAACGGGCTTCTTCCTGCTGCGCGGAAAATAAGGGCGGTTGCATCGTACCCCTTGCTAGGTTACACCCGCGCGCATGGCTAGCCGCGTTCTTGTTGCACTCGAAGATATTTACCTCACGGTCGGCTCGCGCCTGCTGTTTTCTGGCGTGAATCTGCATATCAGTGAAGGCGATAAAATCTGCCTCGTTGGGCGCAATGGGGCGGGCAAAACCACCCTCATGCGCCTCATCATGCAAGAACTTGAGACAGACTCAGGCAAGCGCTTCTTGCTGCCTGGCACACGCATTGGCTACCTGGCCCAGCAGGTGGATTTCACGCCTGAGCAAACCGTGCGCGCATTCGTAATGCAAGGCCTCACCCATGAAGCCGAACAAGGCGAAGAGCTGACCAACCGCGCCGATATTGTGAACACCCCCCATGGGCTCCACCCTAGCGCCCCCATGGGCCATCTCTCGGGAGGGCAG
>CAZOFC010000179.1:0-3506 GCA_964578965.1 uncultured Azospirillum sp. | reverse complement strand
GTCGGGTGTGAGGCCTGCATGCCCTGTGCTTGCTCCAGCGCGGCAAGGCGCTCGGCGGCTGGGCCCACCGTATCGTAATAGGCTGCGGCAAACAGGCTCAGCTCTTGCTCGAGTTGGAACATGCGCCGCGCTTCGCGTTCAAGCGTAGTGAGCGCCGCTTCAATCCGCCCCCGCCAATAGCTTGCACGCTGGCGGTTGGCGCGGCGTTCGAGGTCAGCATAGGCCGCAGGCGATGCGTCGCGAATCATCGGATATGCCCCACTATTCATAGTATTTTGTTGCATGAGCTATACTAGATGTGGGGGAAAATGAAAAGAAATTTAGTATCCACATCACCCGCATTGTTGCGCAGGTTTATACTTACACCGCAGCGTGTTTGATGGCCGTGCGCACCAGCGCTGGGGTGATGGCCCGACCCTGACTCAGCGACAAATTATCCATCGCGCGCACGAATGCCTGCGCCGCCTCGTAGCTACGCTCGATATGCTGCACCGCGACGGCGAGCACTTCCGGGGTAATGCGTAATTGCCGGTCGGCAAATTGTTTGGCGAGCAGGCCCATTAGCAGCGCATCATCCGGCGCACCAAGCGTGATACTTGGCAACGCCAACAGCCGCGAACGCAAATCCGGCAAGGTGATGGGCAACTCGCTGGCCGTGTGCTCGGCGGTCATCAGCAGGTAATCACCCCGCGCGCGCGCATGATTGATGAGCTGGGCAAGCGCCGCTGCATCGCGCACCTGCTCAATACCATCAAGCACCCAGGCATGATTACCCACGAGCAATTGGTCGGCGGTGGCGGTACCGAGCCGCTCGGGCGCAATGAAGCTTGCGCGGGCGCGCGCCGCAAACACATGCGCCAGATGCGTTTTACCGCAGCCCTTCGGCCCACTCAGCAGGACCATCGAATAGGGCCAATCTGGGAAGCGTTCGACCAGCGCGAGCGCGTCCTCGTTGCCAACCCCAGGAATAAAATCCGCCGGTTCGTAGCTGGTGGCCCGCGCAAATGGCATCACAAGTTGCATAGTCCCCTACTGATCGAGATACAGACCAGACTCCAGGTAACGACCGACCGCAAATTTCACAAGCACGCCGATCACCGCCGTGAGCGGCACCGCCAGCAGCACGCCCACAAAGCCCAGCAGCACCGCTCCGGCAAGCATGCCAAACAGTAGCCATAGCGGGTGCAGCCCCACGCGATCACCGATGATTTTGGGGGTGAGAATCTGCGACTCGAGAATCTGGCCAACGCCAAACACAGCAAGCACGAGGAAGAAACCGGTCTCAACGCCAAACTGCCCATGCGCCACAATCAACCCAAGGCTGATGGAAATAGCCGAACCGATATAAGGAATGATGATCACGCAGCCCGCCAGCAAGCCAAGCACAAGCCCGAAATTGAGGCCGATGACGCTGAATAGAATGATATAGAACACCGACATGATGAGCATCACCGTCACCTGCCCGCGAAGGTAAGCGGCAAGCGTGCGGTTGATGAGCGTGATCTGCTCGCGGATAGTTTCGGCATACGCGAGCGGCAACAAGCTATCGACCTTGCGCACCACCGTTGGCCAATCACGGATGAGGTAGAAGCACACAATTGGGGTGATGAGTAACAGACCCGTGAGGTTGAGTAGCGCCGCGCCAGATGAGAACAGCCGCGTCGCCAGTTGGCTGATGCCGTTGATGGCGCGCTGCACCAGTTCGCCCGAATCAGCGGGGATGGCCTCAGGCCCCGTGCCCGTAATATCATGCAGCTGCTTCAGGCGTGGCGCGGCCCAATCGCGCAGGCTCGCTTCCACATTCGTCAGCATGGCCGGTGCGCGATCGACAAGACGATTAAGCTGCTCGTAAATCAACGGTGCGAGCCACAGCACCAGCGCTGCAACAAAGGCACAAAGGCTGAGCGTGATGAGCGCGGTGGCGGCAGTGCGCCCCATGCCCATTTTCTGCAGGCGCTCAGCAAACGGGTCCATCAGGTATGCGACAAACATCCCTAGCACGAATGGCAGCAGAATCGGCTCCACCGCGCGCAGGAATAAAATCAGCAGTGCGACAATCGCCAGCCACATGGCAAAGTGAAACCAGCGCGCTTGCCAGCCATGAGGGGTAAGGGAGGGTTTTGGGTTCATATCAACAGTCCTTGCGCCTAGCGCGTAAACATCGTCTTTCAGCTTTTTTACCAGACTCTCTCGAAGTGTCATTTCCGCGAAAGCGGGAATGACGAAAATCCAGAGTTACAATATAAGCTTCGTACCTACCTTACCTTGTAGAAAGCTGCCAGCCTTTACTCACCATCGTCACAATTATCCCCTTCTTTTTGAGGCTTTCCTTGAGGGCCTCTTCCTCGCCGTTGAGGTAAATCACCCCCTCCACCTGCGATAGGGCAATGCTCGGCTGTTCAAGGCTTAACACCTCAGGGCTGGCACGCACGGCTTCTTGCATCCGCGCCAGATCCTTCGGGATGGTATAGGCAAAGCGCACCGGGATTTTTTTTGCCCGATCGCGCGCGAGCTGCTCACGCTCGGCAGTGGAGGAGGCAATCTGCGTCACCGCTGTAGCAATCGCCGCCGCCGCTTTCATCAGCCGTGCCGAGGAAATTTCTTCCGGGCTTTCAGGGAAAATTTCAATCACCTCATCGCGCGCGCTATCGAGCTTCAAACGACGCAATACGGCGCTTGAGGGGTCCATCGTTCCGGTAGCGCCGGGTTTGAATACGGCGATGATGATCTCCTCCGCCCCGTAGCGGGCAAACATGGGCTTAAGCTCCTCGGGCTTCACCGTCAGCGCGTTCTGGTAATCGACCAGGCGCAGATCTTCAAGGTCACCACCGGGCAGCAAAATCTCGCCATGGGCTTGGCGGCGCACCTCATCGGCCAACGGCACGCGCAGGATGTTTTCCTTCTCCCACATGAAGGCGCGCGTTTCACCCACATAGACGGAAAGCAACAGCACCGGGCGCAAGGGCTCGGCCTCGGGGCGGCTCAAGGCTGGCAGCTTCATGGCCCGGCGCAGCACATCATCCACGACGGTTACCGTCATATCGGCATAGGTCATTTCACCCACACGGCGTGATTGCGTCATTACCATGCCACGCACAATATCGTTCAGTTGTTGCTCGGTGAGTTTGGCGACGGCGGTACTGGCGTCTTTCACCCCCATTTTGCGTGCGGCCAAAAACACGGCGCGCTTCTTTGCATACTCTTTCGCTTTTTCCTCAGCCTTCAGGCTGCTTGAATCATTGCCCACCCCCAGCACGCGCACATCCTGTGTTGCAGCGAGCACCGGCTGCGCCACACTCAGCAGCATGCCCATGCACCAAGCCAATATCCAACGCTTCATAGGCACCACTCGCGCGCTTTACAGTGAACAGGTAGGCCGTTATGAATAGCCATCACCTGAACCTATGGTAGCGCAAATGACTGCCCCAATCAACGCACGATATAAAGAAGCCGGTGTCGATATTGCCGCGGGCAATGATTTGGTCGAGCGCATCAAGCCGCTGGCC
>CAZOFC010000178.1:0-3538 GCA_964578965.1 uncultured Azospirillum sp. | reverse complement strand
CGAGGTGGCCATACGGATTTTATAGACCGGCTCGGGGCGGCCTTGCACCAGCTTCCACTTACGCCCAGCGATATAGAACAGCACCCATTGATTACCAAAGCGGCGAATCTTAGGGCCGCTGAGCACAAACGGCTCCTCGGGTGTGTAGCCGAGGATTGGCCCCTGCCCCATGCGGGTGAAGCTGCGCCCCTCATCATGGCTGACGGCGCAACCAATCGCGACATTGAAGGGTACGGATTCGCAGCGTGTCCAGCCCGCATAGTACGCGCGCACGGTATTTTCGTGGCGAATGACGGAGACCGGATAGATGCCAAATTCATCGAACATACCAAGGCCACCCAATGGCAAAATGGGCGCCTCGCTTACGGCACGGATAGAGAATAGATTGGCGCGGTCGAGGTCCACATACGCGCTATAGCTGACATATTGGCCGTGTGCATCGGCCGGTGGGCGGCAGGAAAAATAAACGCGTACCACGTCGTCGAGCAGCAGGGTGGCTGGGGCTTGCGCGAATTCGCTCAGCCACGGGCGTCCCTTCACATGCTGGGGCGTGAACAGTTTGCCGAGCTTTTGCCAATGCGCCATGCGTTATGGCTACAGCAGTTCAAAATGCTGGTCAACCCAGCCTTGCACCACCTCGCGCGGGTTGAACATCAGCACATCAAGGATGGATAACCACGGCACAAACTCATTCCCAAATTGCGGGTAGGTGATTGGCTTGGCGCGGATGAAGTTGAGCGTAATACCCCGCGCGGCAAAACTCTCGCGGTCATAAAGCTCGGTGCCGCCAATGGCGTTGATGTAGGTTTCGGCTTTGAGTGCTTCGCACAGGGCGATGACTTTTTCCTGCCCGCGCAGGGCATGATCAATCGGAATCTCGGAGGCGATACGAATTTCGGTGGTGATACCCAGATAACGTGCGACCTCGATGAGCGAGGCATGGATGAAATGGAATAAATTACGCTCCGGCTGCTGCATGATGCGCTCAAGCAGCGGGTAGATTGCATCGAAATACGGTGCTTTGGCATAGGCCCCACGCCACTGCCTTAGAAGCGTATCTGGCTCAAAATCATGCGCGAGCTCACGTTCGATGATATCACAACTATCCGATGCTTTGCTGAGCGGCAGCGTGAATAGTTCATCATGGCCATTCAGCAGCATGCGGTTGCGGTTGATCCAGCCTTTCTTGGTGTATTTGATGCGGTCATAGATGACGAACACATCGACCGCCGCCATCAGCTGGAAATAGCCGATATAGGGCAAAAAATACGGCTGCATGATGGCAAGCTTCACCTTGGCGACTCCTTCATCCATGGCGTGACGATATCGTTATACGAGATTGCGCAACGACTTACCAGCGCGCTGTGTAAGCGGTGTGATTGTATCAGCGCGGTATCAGGCGGGAAAAAACACATCTGCATTCGGATGGATTCGATGGTTCGTGCTTCAAGCACGCGACCAGTGTCGATAGAGTGAACCAACCTTCACGATAGGACGGCTTATGCAACCCTTCCTCTATTTTATGATTTCTCTGCTCGGCGCGAGCTTACTGTTTTTGGTGCAGCCAATGGCGGCAAAAGCGGCGCTGCCTATTCTGGGCGGGGCCCCGTTTGTGTGGAATGGCTGCATGGTGTTTTTCCAGACCCTGCTGCTTGGCGGCTACCTTTATGCGCACCTACTGAATAAGGCGCTGCCAGTGCGCCGCCAACCTTTGGTGCATTTGCCAATGCTGGCGCTGGCACTGCTTGCGTTTCCCATCACCTTTGCGGGTAGCAGCACGATGGATGCAGCAACACAGCCGATGCTATGGCTGCTGAGCATGCTGGCGTTGAGTGTTGGCTTACCGTTTTTTGTGCTCTCGGCAACCTCGCCGCTTTCGCAACGTTGGTTTGCCGCAGCAATGCCCGGGCGCGAGCCGTATGTGCTTTACGCCGCGAGCAATGTGGGCAGCTTTGCAGGCCTGCTTGCCTACCCGCTGGTGATTGAGCCGCTGCTGCCCATTGCCCGTCAGGCAACGCTTTTATACGCAGGGTTTGGGCTATTGCTGGCTTTATTCATCGCCACTGGTCTGCCCCATCTGCTGCGCGCGCCGAAGGGCGACAATACTGCCGACCTCACGCCGCAGGAGCAACCTGCCGCGCGCGCGCGCATCCTCAGTTGGATTGCGCTTGCCTTTGTGCCTTCAAGCTTGCTCTATGGCATCACCTCCTACATCACGACAGATATTGCCTCGGTGCCGCTATTCTGGGTGGTGCCACTTGCGCTCTATCTGCTCACCTTCATTATTGCCTTTGGCACACGCGCGCCGCGCTTGGCGTGGTGGCAAACACTGCATCGCATCGGCGCGCCGGCGATGGCGTTTTTGGCCTTGATGCCACTGAGCTACCCAGCCGAATTTTTGCTGGTGCATCTGGTGGTTTTCTTTGCCACAGCGCTCGTCTGCCATGGCCGCCTATCGGCCCTGAAACCCGCGCCCGAGCATTTGACCAGCTTCTTTTTATGGGTCTCGTTCGGTGGGGTGCTGGGTGGCGCATTCAATAGTTTTGTTGCACCTGCCGTGTTTGTCTCGGTGATTGAATATCCGCTGATGCTCGTCGTAAGCTTGGCGGCTGCGCATCTGGCGAGCCCGCAGCAGCTGCCAACGCTGCGCGATGTCGCGAAAATAGTAATCGTCTGGGGTGGCTTTGCTGGGTTGTTCTGGTTCTTTGGTACCAGCATGCCAAGCATTGATACGCTGATGGATGGCAAGTCTTCGGCACGCCCCTTGTTCCTTGCGTTGTTCACTGCATCCTCGTTGGCGTTGCTGATGACGCTGCACTACCGCACGAAGGGTCGCCCGCTGGTGCATGTTGCATGGGTGCTGCCTGCGCTTATCATCACTATCCCGATTTTTAATGCGCTGATGAATAATCACGAAACGCTTGTCGCGCGCAATGTGTTTGGTGTCAGTCGTATTGTCTATCAGCCCGCGAAACACGCATGGTTTTTCAGGCATGGCACCACCTATCATGGCGTGCAATCGAGTGTGGAGGCCGAGCGCCTGAAGCCCACCTCCTATTACGCGCCGCTGATTGATGTCTTCCAATCGCTGCCATCCGCCATCGCGAAAACTCCGGTCGCGGTCATGGGCATGGGCGTTGGCACGATTGCCTGTTATGGCAAGGCCAATCAGGAATATGACCTGCTCGAGATTGACCCGCTGGTGGAACAGATCGCCCATGATACGCGCTACTTCACCTACCTGCGTGACTGCTTGCCCAAGAAAAACATCATCCTTGGCGATGGGCGCATCAGCCTTAGCCGGAGTGTGGATGGGCGCTATGGGCTGATTATTCTGGATGCCTTCACCTCGGACGCGATTCCGATGCACCTGATGACGCGTGAGGCGATGACGATGTATGCGCAAAAGCTTGCCAAGGGCGGCATGATTGCAGTGAATATCTCGAACCGCCATGTGGACCTGATACCCGTGCTGGCCGCGATTGCCCAGGATGTGGGCATGGTCGGCGTGCATAAGCTCTCGATTGCCCCGGCCGAT
>CAZOFC010000177.1:0-3546 GCA_964578965.1 uncultured Azospirillum sp. | reverse complement strand
AGCGGTACTTACGTATGCCAGCAGCGCAGGATTGCTCGATGATGGCCGCGTGAAGCTGCGCGCCCTCACCTTGCCCGATATCTATCAGGCACACGACACTCATGCCAAGCAACTAGCCGAAGCGGGCCTCGATGCGGATGCGATTGTGAAACACGTGCGCGAACTAGGCGTTACCGCCAAGAAAAGCAAAGTGGCTTAGGCGCGCAGCGCTACTACTTCTAATTAGATGCCGCTTCGGGTGCAGTGGGGATAGTCATCACAAGGATAATCTGCCACCAAAGTATTTTATGGTGCTAGAGCACCTGCGGAAAATAAAATCCACAAAGGTCACCTGTGTAGGTAAATAAGTAGGTGCTCGCTCTATCAGTGGCGGATGTCGAGTTGGTGCAGACGTGACGATTATAGACGATAACCTTACCCGTTGCGGGTCTCCCGTCATCAACTTTGGTGTCAATGTTCCACGCTTCTTCAGCGCGCATCCCGCCACCCACCGTAGGTCCACCTGCAAAAACCTTCCCAAAATTTAGCCTGTTTCCATAATCCGCTGCAAAATTTTGCCCGTCTCCTGCATAATTACCGATATTATCGACACTCCAGCCAGTGCTTGAGATTTTTGAACGAGGTACGTTCGTGCCAGGAACGGCTTCTCCTGTACTCACCGCTGTGGTCAGACCACTGTAGGTGCCCTCAATCAACCCTGCCAATGCAAGTTGCCGCCAAAATTGAAACAGCTCTCCCGAGTTGCTAGCCGCAGGAGCGAACTCAATAAATCCATCACCATCGCCATCACAGCTACCAGCGGCATTGGTTGCGGCAGACGAGTTTGTTGCACAATCGGCGGTCGCGGTCTGGCGTTGCCAAAAGCGCGTCGCATCACGGAAGTCGCCCGGTATAGAAAAATACTTATCTCTAAAAGTTTGGCTAGCAGTGTAATAGCGCTGATATTCAGTGCTTACAGCACGCAGCTCCGCCGCACGGATGAGCGATTGCCCCGAAAGCACACCCCCCACCAAAAGCCCAAGAATCACAAGTACTATCGATAGCTCGACGAGGCTGAAACCTTTGTGACTAGGCGTATTGGTAAGGCGCAATGACCCCTCCGCTACTTCTTCTTGTTAGTATTCGCCTCAGGCGCCGTGAATGGCGTAAACATGCTGAAGGCTTTGGTGAACATTTCCATGTTCTGTTTCCCAATCTCCTCGAGCTGGCTTGCCACTTGGCCAAAGCTGCCCATGGTGCCAAGGCCGAGCATTTCCTGCATTTTTTCTTGGTTGCCGGCGAAGGTTTTCATCGTGGTCTCAAGGTAGTGCGGGACAAAATCCTTGAGCGAGTTGTCATAGAACCCGATGATGGAGCGCAGGAAGTTGGTGGGCAGCAAATGCTCGCCTTTTGATTCCTGCTCGAAGATGATTTGGCTAAGGATCGTGCGGGTGAGGTCTTCGCCCGATTTGGCGTCATAGACGATGAATTCTGAGCCGTCCTTGACCATGACGCAGAGATCTTCGAGCGTGACGTAGCTCGAGGTGTCGGTGTTGTATAGACGACGGTTCGCGTATTTCTTGATAACAATCGGTTCGCTCGTGGCAGGTTTCTTGCTCATAGATTCCTCTAACATTCCCGTTGATTAGGTTAGGCTTTCTTTTTGCTTGTGCTTGATTTAGCATGAGTTCACGGCCTTTGGCAAGGATTAGGAGACGTGTGAATAGTAACAGCGATAATCAGCGCCGCGCCGCGGAATTCCTGCGTCAGTGGCAAGAACAGATGACAAAGCAGATGACCAGCCCTGATGCCATCCGCGCGATGCTTGAGGCGATGCAACAGTTTGGAAAGCCACCCCATGATGCGAATGCCCGACGCCCTGCCAATGCACCTGATGCTCGCGATGATGCAATCGGGGATATTGCCAAACGCCTCGATGCCGTGGAGCGCGAACTACGCCGCCTTCATGCCCGATTGGATGCGGCCGAAAAGCCCGCTCGAACAGGCAAGCGAGCAGCTGCAACAGCTGTGGCAAAGCGCAAGCCAGCCATGGGCAGATCTAAGCGAGCAAATGCTCGGCGCGTTCAGCCAAAGCCAGCACGAAAAAAATGAATCGTCATCCCGTCGAACGACGGGATCCCGCTTTGAGTCGGCCCCCAAGGAAGCTGGACCCCGTGGTAAACACGGGGTGACAGAGGGTATGTTTGGCGACTTTTTTGCGGATTTTTTCAACCCTGAATTTTTAAGCAGCGTCAGTAGCGAAGCCTACAACCGCAGCACTGGTTTTTTGCAGGGCATACAGGCCTATTTAGCGAGCGATTACGAACGCCCTAAAAAAGAATACGACGTGATATGGCATCGAGGCAGCGCACAGCTGTTTGATTGCGCGCCGGATGCCGTGGATGCAGTGGCGGTGCTGTGCATCCCCTCACTCATCAACACATCCTCGGTGCTCGATTTATACCCTGAAGTGAGCTTTGTGGATTACCTCAAGGCGCGCGGATTTCGCCCCCTCATCCTTGATTGGGGCAGCCCGAATGCGGATGAATGCGACTTCGCAATGGCGGATTATATCAGCTTTTATGCGCTTGATGCGCTGCATGCGCTTCGCGAGCAGCATGATGGGCCGATTGCCCTGCTCGGTTATTGCATGGGCGGTATATTTGCGACCGCGATGGCGCAACTCGCCGCACGTGAGGTAGATGCACTGATACTCCTCGCCACGCCATGGGATTTTGCCGCACCCGACACCCCAACGGTGCTGCTCGCCCCTGCCACCCAAGCCACGCTGCGGCAATGGATAGCCACCCAAACCCCCGTGCAGCCCGTGGTGACGCAGACGGTGTTTCACCTGATCGACCCTTGGCGCGTGCAGGAAAAATTCAGCCGCTACCCGTTCCTAAGTGAAGCGGAGAAAACCCATTTCCTCGCCGTCGAGCAATGGGTGAATGACGGCGTGCCGCTCGCCAACAAAGTGGCCGAGGAATGTTTTGTCGATTGGCCGCAGGGGAATATCCTCGCGCGTCATCAATGGAAAATTGGCCGGCGCTGGATTGAACCGGCCGAGATCACCTGCCCAAGCCTTGTTGTTATCCCAACCAAAGATGCGATTGTGCCGCGTGGCTGCGCCGAGCCATTAAGCAAGCTCATCACGCGTTGCAGTGTGATTTACCCCGAATGCGGCCATGTGAGCATGGTGGTGGGCAAGAACGCGCGCACCCAAATGTGGGAACCCGTGGCGAAGTGGCTTGAGGGGAAGTTTTAGCGCTGCGCCACGACGGCAGCTTCTTGGCCAGTTTTAACTTCGTTCCCCTTAGGCTCTGGGTCATCACGTTGCCCTTGATTCTTGTTAAGCAGTCCAGCAGTGCTCAGCTGAGCCTGCAGCTCGTGGATGTTCTGTATCCCCTGTGATGACAACGTATTTCCATTCCTGTCCCTGAAGCTATTCTGCGCATCGCTTCTTGTTTCATACTCAGAAATCATACGATCAGGTAGCGCCTGAACGTATTTAGACAGTTCTTCACCTCTTTCATGCGATGATATCATGCGGTCAGGTAGCGCCTGAAC
>CAZOFC010000176.1:0-3625 GCA_964578965.1 uncultured Azospirillum sp. | reverse complement strand
CCACAAACCTGCCCTCTTTCAAAAACTGTGCGATGAGGCGATTGACGCTTCGACGATAGGTCAGCATCAGGTGCGACACAGGCACAACGCAATGGTCGGCCATGCCGTCAAGCTTCGTGCTCTCGATGGAGACTTTACCATCATTCGGTTTACCGATGATATACCTGCACACCACATCGAGCGAGCGATCCCCCGCGATGATACCAAGCGGGTAATCAACGGGCCCAAACAGCGGCGCAATTGCTCCCTGATTTGTAATAAGCTGCT
Organism: uncultured Azospirillum sp.; assembly: GCA_964578965.1. Taxonomy (GTDB): domain Bacteria; phylum Pseudomonadota; class Alphaproteobacteria; order Rickettsiales; family UBA3002; genus QFOX01. Next base: position 3,358 of record CAZOFC010000176.1, on the reverse strand, counting down.
TCCCTGCTGGGCCAAACACACGGCGGAATAGCCACCAATCCTTGAGAAAATCAGCAACCTCGCTGCCGTGGTTGGGGGTGCCAAGCATCACCACCTTGCCAAGCGTGGGCGGGCGATGGAGCGTGAGATACGCACGAATCAGCAACCCACCCATGGAGTGGCCAACAAAATGCGTCGTTGCGCCCTCAGCGAAAGCGGCAATCTTCGCGTGAATTTCCTCGACCAACGCTTCAAGTGGAAGTTTGGTGGAAGGATAGGTCAGGTTCAGCACCGCGTAACCTTGCTTGCGCAAATGGCGCGCAATCAACACCATGCTTTTGCTCGTGCGCCAAATGCCATGCAGCAGAACCACTTTTTGTTGCGTCATGGCGCACCCCGCAACACGTGCATTTCATCGGCATCGCCCTGCTCGCGCAGCCACACACCCAGCTGCACAAAGGCGGTGGTGCCAATGGCGTGCGCCTGCGCACCCGGCCAAAAAGCCTCGCACTCGCTGCACAGCCAGCCACGTGTGCCTATCGGAGTAATCGTCACTGGCTCGATCCAGCCTGCATCACAGGCCGGGCACCAATGTTGGTCTGGTGCGTGCGTGCTCATGGCGTTGGGTAGGCGGTGACAATGGTTGCAGAATCTGGCTCCATCACAATGCGCAGTCGCTGCTCGCCGGCCGTGCCAATCACCCGGCCCATCGGCACATCATAGACATCGCGGCCGCGTGTGCCGCCATCGCGCTTGGGTGGCCCGCGCTTTTTCCATGCCTCATCGAGCAGCGCCAGCACGCCCTCGCGGCTTTTTTCGAGGAACACCGAATGTTTGAGCTTGCGCGCATCCGCCTGCGTGTGAGCCATGATATGTGCCACGCGCGTCTCGAACTTGCCCGACCAATCACGGCCATACTCAATCCCCGCCGCCGAGGTAAAGTAATCCGCATTCGCGGCCGTTGCCTTGACCTTGCTTGCGGCAGTCAGTTGTTTTTCCGTAGCGCCCGAGAGTTCAAGCGCAGGCTGCTTGTTTTCTGGCAACCACAGGCCCGCTGCCACGAGCGCGATAAGTAGTAGGATGATGAGGGTGCGCGGCTTCATCGCCCCACACTCGCGCGGGTGAGCCTATCCAAAATCGCTTCGCCAATTCCTTCGGTTGAAATCGGCATCACCGCAATCGCGCGGTGGGCGGGCACATCAAGCGCGCGCAGATAGGCGAATAAATTCGCCGCCGCCTCGATGAGATCCCCGCGTGGCGAAAGATTGAGCGTTGTGGCTGCACCCGTTAATGGGCTTGGGCCAAAGGCTAGTAGTGCTTCATCACTCGCGACATCGAGCGCATTCAGCCGCACGGGAATGGACGGCGCATAATGTGACGCGAGTAAGCCGGGGGATTTGAGGGCACCATCTGATGCCTGCTGTGCATTTATCACTTTTACATTCAACACTGCCTCGATCATCTCGCGCGTCACCGCCCCGGCGCGCAGCAGCACGGGTGCATCACCCGAGATATCGAGCACGGTCGATTCAAGGCCCACCGCGCACGCGCCGCCATCCACAATCAATGGGGCATCGTCGCCAAATTCATCGCGTACATGCTGCGCGGTGGTGGGGCTCACTCGCCCGCTGCGGTTAGCACTGGGTGCTGCAATCGCGCCGTTGAATGCCTGCAATAACTCAAGCGCCACTGGGTGCGCTGGCACGCGCACCGCGAGTGTATCCCCACCGGCAGAAACCAATTCGCTGATACGTGAACGCGCGCGGCGCTTGAGCACAAGCGTCAGTGGCCCGGGCCAAAACGCCTCGGCCAGCAGTTCGGCAGTATCGTTCCACTCCACATAACGAATCGCAGCGCGCGTATCCGCCACATGCACAATGAGGGGGTTGAACTGCGGGCGTGACTTGAGGGCATAGATGCGCGCGATCGCTTCGCCATTGGTCGCGTCAGCGGCGAGGCCATAGACCGTCTCAGTCGGCATGGCGATAAGCCCCCCCTCGCGCCAAAGGGTTACGGCGTTATCCACAGCTTTGCCTACTAGATGTTGTGTCGCGCTAGGGTTCATTGACAATATGTAGTTGTTTGTGTATGTTCCTATTCAAGTGAAGCTGGTGGCGTGTTTAAGCGAAAAGCATCCGCCAGAAGTCGCTCGGCAAGTAACAATTTATAGACGTTGACTCGCCCTTTATATGAGGGGATTTATAGGAATGGTCAACCGAGGAACCTTGAGCGTAGCAGCGCTACGAGAGGATTCCGAGGGTGAGCATGACAACGAAATCACCCATAGAAATGGCGAGTGTGGGGAGTGCTGTGGTAGCAAGAATCATTACGGTTGCACAGCAAAAAGGCGGCGCGGGCAAGACCACGATGGCCGCCCACCTCGCGGTGGCATGGGCCGCTAGCGGCAGGCGCAAGGTCGCGATTATCGACACTGACCCGCAAGGCTCCCTCACCCAATGGCACAAAGTGCGCGAAGAACGGCTGGGCGATGAGGCCTCGAACCTGACCTTTTCTGCCATCTCGGGCTGGCGCGTGCGCAGCGAGATTGACCGCCTGAAACATACCCATGACCTTGTGATTATCGACTCGCCCCCCCATACTGATGCGGAGGCACGCACCGCCATCCGCGCGGCGGATCTGGTGGTCATTCCCCTTCAGCCAAGCCCGATGGATGTGTGGGCAACGAGCGCGACGATTCAAATTTGCAAACAAGAGCGCGTGCCGGTGAAAATGGTGCTAAACCGTGTGCACCCTCAGGCCAAGCTCACTGAAGCCATCTCGGGCGACATGATTGGCCTCACCGCCAACCGCTTTGGCAACCGGGTGATTTTTGCAGGGAGTATGATGCAGGGTTATGGCGTCACCGAGGCGCAGCCAAACTCCATCGCCGCCGAGGAAGTGCGCGCGCTGGCACAGGAAATCATCACCTATCTAAATAAAAAAACCAGCGGCGATCGCAAAACTGCGTAAGGGGACGTTATGGCAGCCACCCTCTATTACACGACCCATGCTTCACGCATTGGTGAGTTACTACTCGTCGCCAGTGAGCGGGGCGTGCGCTATGTTACGCTGCTGAGCGATGGCGAGGATGCGGCGGCGCATCTGGCCACAAAATTTGCTCCGGCCCCCTCGCCCACCCTCATGCCGCTCGATGGATTTTTTACCACCACTATCGCCGCAATTGATCGCTATCTAAGCGAAGGCTCGCGCCTCAAAATCCCGTTCGATCTGGCAGAAGGCACACCGCTACAGCGTATGGTCTGGCTTGAAATTGCGCGCATTCCGCAGGGCGAAACCATCAGCTACACCACGCTTGCTGAGCGTGTCGGCTTCCCCCGTGCGGTGCGCGCGGTCGCAAGCGCCTGCGGCGCGAACCCCG
>CAZOFC010000175.1:0-3639 GCA_964578965.1 uncultured Azospirillum sp. | reverse complement strand
AGGAGTGCCTCACGGCGCGGCCCAAATTTTTCAGCAAGCGCGGTCACAAACGCCAGCGCCTCGGGGGAGACCAAGAACGCGCAATCCGCGGGGATGGGTGCATGAATCTGAACCAGACGGTCAGGGGTAATGGCAGGAGCGGCAGTCATAAAGTTACCTCGGTTGGTGACGGCGATACGCTATGAAACTAATCGCTCACACATACAATGCAAGGCTTGATGTGCGCGCGTGTGTTCGCTAGCGTTGTGTCATGCTACGTCTTTTCAAACGCACCGCTTTATTGTTTTATCGCTCGGGCGATAACATGGTGAGCAATTATGGCTTTGAGGTTGCGGGTTACCTCACCTTTCTGGCGCTACTGGCGCTGTTCCCCTATCTCGTGTTGATGGTCTCGGCGATGGGGCTTGTGGGCCAAGGCGAGGCGGGAAGCGCACTCATCAACCTGTTGCTTGAGCATCTGCCTGCCGATGCGGTGCAGACCATTCGCCCGCGCATCGAGGAAATTATCTCTGGGCCACCACAAAGCATCCTCACTTTCTCGATTTTGGGGGCGTTATGGACATCGTCCTCGGCGGTCGAGGGCGTGCGCGGCATGCTCAACCGCGCCTACCGTGTGCGCAAACCGCCGGCCTATCTATCGCGTCGCCTCACCTCGATTGTTCAGGTGTTCGTGCTGACTGTGCTCATTCTCACCCTGATTTTGGTGTTCGTCTTCCTGCCCATCGCCATTCGTAGCCTCGAGCATTTCACGGGACTGGCCATTCCCATCGAGCTCGATGTATTCTTGAGCACTTATTTCAAGCCCATCGCTGCCTTGATGCTGCTTGGCCTGATTTCTACCTTCTACTATGTGCTGCCCAACATTAAACAAAGCTTGCTTGCCGTGGTGCCCGGTGCGCTTCTCGTGGTGGTGCTGTGGGTCACCGGCGCCTTGATTGTGAGCTTCTACCTCAATGATTTCAGTAATATGACGCTCATTTATGGCTCGCTATCCGGTTTCATCGCGACCTTGATTTTTTTCTATGTCATGAATGTGATTTTTATTTACGGCGCAGAGTTCAATCACGAACTCATGGTCATGCTCGGCCACCGCATTGTCGAGCGCGAAGCGCCAGCCATCAGCGATATCAATGCGCACGTGACGTGAGGAGTGGTCTCAGGTATTAACCGGTCCGGCTTCGCGCGCACGCGAGCTTCGCCGGGCACTGCTTCGCCCAAGATGTCGGTCTCCTGCGTGGCTGCGCCACGCATAGCCCGTCAGGGCGAAGCGTGGTGGGGCGAGAGGGATTTGAACCCCCGACCAAGGCGTTATGAGCGCCCTGCTCTAACCGCTGAGCTATCGCCCCACAGGATAATGGTCATCATAGATAGTCGTTTGAATTTAGCATGAGACGACAGCGAAATCATGACGTTTTGAGAACCGCAGCGTAAGTGCACGTTTAGGTGCATGCGCAGCGGAAGCGCAGAAACGTAATGATTGCAGCCAAGTATCATGCGAAAGGCAAATGACTAGACTCTTCGTAGCAAAAAAACCTCACTAGGCAACGAATTACACATATTCCTAAAATACCATGCAGGTTTAATCCACCCTTAACTAATTTCGTTTATACTAACGAGATGGCTATGTATTCCAAGCGTCCATCTGCTGCAGCGTCGACTCAGGGCTTCAGCCTGGTCGAGCTTTCCATCGTGGTTGCCATCATCAGCGTGGTGGCTACGCTTGGGCTGGAAGTAGCCGCGAACTTTGTGAACCGCACCGCAAGTAACGTCAGCCGTGAGCGCTTGAAAGTAGTGGATGAGGCCACGGCCGCATTTTTCAAAATCTATGGCCGCCTGCCCTGCCCAGCCAACAGAACACTGCCACCGGAAAATACGAATTATGGTATCGAGGACTGCACCATTGCAGTCATCAGCGGGACCACCGTGGGGGGTGGCGTGATGGCGGGGGCGGTGCCGTTTCGTACCATCAACCTGCCTGCGATTTATAGCCTCGATGGCTTTTCCAGTAAGTTTAACTATGTTGTCACCCGCAACCAGACGTCTGCCGGCACTGGCACTGCACAGTTCGCCAATAGCGCCAATGTTGCTGGCATCGAGGTGCGCACCGGTGTTCTCGAACAGCCCTGCAGCACCAGCAAATGCCAGGTGCTGGCAAGCCCCGCCAGCAACGCCGGCGCTGCCTATTTCATTTTCAGCTCCGGGGCCGACCAGCGCGGCGCTGTCTCAGCGCGTGGGGTGGATTTGAATGTTTGCGCGGATTGGAGTTTTGGCCCACCTACCGAGACAAAGGTGGATGCCCAGAACTGCGTCTATGGTAACGCAACCACGAAAAGCTATATCAGGGTCGGGGCTGGCGCCTCCACTATCCCCAACAACGTCTTTTACGATAACCGCCTCAATGCCGGGCTGAATCGCTCAAGCTACTATGATGATATCGCCATCTGGCGACCACGGTTGCAGCTATGACAGACCGTACGTGCCACAGAAAATCGAATCGCCATGGCTTCAGTATTCTTGAGCTGGTGATTGTGCTAGGTATCATTGCGCTCATTGCCGGGGCTGGCCTCACCATGGCCACCGGCGCCATCAAAGCGGCCGACCGAGTCAGCACCCAAGAGCGCCTCAACACCATTAAGCTCGCGCTCGACAGTTTCGCCAAAACCTATGGCTACCTGCCCTGCCCAGCAAACCGTGCGATTGTGCCCACCAATACCAGTTTTGGTATCGAGAGCCGCAGTGGTACTGCCTGCGTCGCCATCGCTACTGGCGTGATCACCACCAGCGGTATCTGGTATGGTGCCGTGCCGGTGCGCACCCTGGGCCTGCCCGATAACTATGCCGGCGATGCCTGGGGCGGTAAACTGACATATGCCGTCTCTGCCAATCTGGCAGTTGACCCAAGCAATTACAGTACCGCAGCGAGCCCCTTTGTTCTGGTCCGGTATGGATCAACGTCGGGCCCTATTCTTGGCAATGCGCGCAATCTCATCAGTGGTGGCACCGCATCCAGTAACGCTGGCAATGTGCGCGTGACCTTTGGCAGCACCACCGACGCATCAACAGGGCGCGGCATTACCACCGCAGATCGCGCCTATATTTCAAGTCCGACCTATAAAGGCAGCTTTATGCCAAATGCCGTCACCGGCACCACTGTTGATTTCACAAGCATCCCCTTCACCAATGCGGATGCAGGGGCCATCAGCATCAGCTGGCTGACGCATAACGGTGGTTCGGCCTATGCCGTCGTCAGTCACGGAGCGGATGGGCGCGGCGCATTCCCTCTCAACGGTACTGCCGTGCCTACAAGCAAAGCCTGTAACACCTCTGCCGCCGATGGTGAAAATTGCGATGCAGACAGTACATTTGTCGATGGCTTCTTCAACGATGGTACACACGTTTCTGTCTTCTACGATGATTACATCGTTTATGGGAGTCATGAAATGAACCGCGCCGCTTTCAACCCCACTCTTTACACCGGCACCTTGAGCAGTTGCCCGGCAGGCACCTGCGAGGCATGGTGCGCAGGCTGCGCGGTCAACTACCCTGGTGGCGGCACGGTGATTCCCCCGCCGACGATTACCTCCGGCGCCACATTGTGTCGCAAAATCATTACCTCTAACGCCACCCAATGCACCGCAT
>CAZOFC010000174.1:0-3930 GCA_964578965.1 uncultured Azospirillum sp. | reverse complement strand
CCTTGCTAAACGTATTGAGCGGCAAAAGCAGTTTGATGCAGGCGTGCTGCCTGATTTCAACCCGGAAACAAAACATATCCGCGAGGGGGAATGGAAGGTGGCCGAGGTGCCTGCCGATTTGCTCGACCGCCGGGTGGAGATCACCGGACCGGCGGAACCCAAGATGATCATCAATGCCCTCAATTCTGGCGCCAAAGTTTTTATGGCCGATCTTGAAGACGCGTTATCGCCAGTCTGGTCGCGGGTGATTGAAGGCCAAAAAGCCCTCTATGACGCGGTACGTCACCAGCTCGTCTATCAAAGCCCCGAGGGCAAATCGTATAAGCTCAATGACAGTAACCTCGCGGTGCTGATTGTGCGCCCACGCGGCTGGCATTTGCCCGAGCGCCATGTGACGCTTGATGGCAAACCCATTGCTGGCGCGTTCTTCGATTTTGGCCTGTATTTCTTTCATAACGCCAAAGAGCGGCTGGCGCGTGGCACCGGCCCCTATTTTTACATCCCCAAACAAGAAAGCGCCGAGGAGGCCCAACTTTGGGCGGATGTGTTCGCCTTCGCCGAGGAATATGTTGGCACGCCGCATGGCGTCATTAAAGCGACCGTGCTCATTGAGGTGGTGACGGCCACGTTTGAAATGCACGAGATTTTACATGCGCTGAAGGATTATGCGGTGGGCCTCAATTGCGGGCGCTGGGATTATATTTTCTCGGTCATCAAGAAGTTCCATGCGCGGCCCGAATTCGTGATGCCCGACCGCACACAAATCGGCATGGGCGTGCATTTCCTCAAATCCTATTCCGAGCTGCTGATTCAAACTTGCCACCGGCGTGGCGCCTTCGCCATGGGTGGCATGTCGGCCTTCATTCCGGTGAAGAATGACGTGGGCGCAAATGAAAAAGCCATCGCGGCGGTGAAAGCGGATAAGGAGCGCGAAGCCAGCAACGGCCATGACGGCACCTGGGTTGCGCACCCGGGCCTGATTCCGGTTGCGATGGAGGTGTTCGACCGCCTGATGCCCGAGAAAAACCAGCGCACCAACCTAAGGTTGGATGTTGACGTGAAAGCATCAGATTTACTGAAAGTTCCTGAAGGAACCATCACGGAAGCCGGTGTGCGCAACAGCATCAGTGTCGCGATTCAATACACCGCACAATGGCTCAGCGGCAATGGCTGTGTGCCGCTCTATAATTTGATGGAAGATGCGGCGACCGCCGAAATCTCGCGCAGCCAATTATGGCAGTGGTTGCACCATGGGCAAAGCACCGTCGAGGGGCACCCGATCCTTGAGGAGCTCATCGCTAGCTGGGCGGATCAAGAGCTCGATAAAATCCGCGCCGAGCTTGGGGAAGCAGGCTTTGCCGCCGCGCCGTACGAGAAAGCAAAAGCGCTCGTACTTAAGCTCACGTTCGATAAACAGTATGTCGAGTTCCTGACCCTTCCGGCCTATGCGGCACTTGCGTAATGCTAGTGAGCAACTATCTCCTAACGTCATTGCGAGCGCATAGCGAAGCAATCCACCTTGGCCACTATAAGAAAGATGGATTGCCACGTCGGCCCAAGAGCCTCCTCGCAATGACGGTGGTTAGGTTATGGTTATTACTGGGAGTATGTTTATTTTTTTGCTGCAGCATCAGCACGGCCCATGCTGCGAACCATGCGCCGGTGGTTGAGCGGGTGATTGCGGTGCTGCCAAGCGCGCAATTGCAGCTTGAGCACACCGGCAATGCCGTGCTTGCGGATGTGGTTTTCCCGAGCACCGAAGGTGCTACTCAGTGGCTGAGCGAATATGCCTTGCAGCGCGAGACAACCCTGAACGTGGGCAAGGAAGATCGCTATGGACGCATGCTGGTGCGTGGCCAGTTGCAGCAGGATATGCTGAATGATGGCGCGGCCGTGTTCTATGCCACCGATGCACCCATCGACCCCGCATGGCGCATGGCGGAAGCCCGCGCCCGCAGCAAAAAATACGGTGTGTGGAGCGACCCGAAGCTAACCCTCGTGGCGAGCTCGAACAATGCCGCGAACTATCACGGCAGGTTCGCCCTCATTGAGGGCGCCATCACCCGCATTTATGAGGGTAAAGAGGGCACATACCTCAACTTCGGGGAAGACTGGCATGAGGATTTTTCAGTTGCGATTTCGCCTAAACTTCGCCGCAGCATGAAGGCGTTTTTGAGCACATTAAAGCCGGGTGACCGCGTGCGTGTACGCGGCACGGTTGTTGAGGAGAATGGCCCGATGATACGCCTCAATCACGCCGACAATTTGGAGAAGCTGTAATGCAAACACGCAGCGATGGGGCGACGCTAGAGTATATCACCCGCACATTTGTGCATGAGCCGGATTATATTGCGCGTATTCGCGTGCAAGGTGAAATGCGCCGCGCGGGCATGCAGATTTCGGCGTTCGAGGGTCATCTGCTCGCATGGTTGGTAAGCATTTCGGGTGCAAAAAATATTCTGGAGATTGGCACATTCATGGGGGTTTCTACCCTATGGATGGCGAGTGCTTTGCCTGATGGTGGGAACATCACGAGTTTAGAATGTGATGCGAGCCATGCCGAAATTGCTGCAGCCCATGTTGCAGCCAGCCCGCACAAAAATTCGGTGAACATTATCCATACCAATGCACATGAGTGGCTTTTGGCCACACCCGAAAAACCGCAGTTTGACTTAGTATTCATTGATGCGGAAAAGAAAGGCTATGCCGATTATCTCGATGCAGTGTTGCCCCGCATGCGCCCGCGCGGCTGGGTGGTGGGCGACAACACGCTGCTATTTGGTGCGTTAAGTGGTGAGAACCCTGATGGGGCAAGTGCGGCCGCCATCGCATCCATGACGCGCTTTAATCAAACCCTTGCTGACCCTGCACGGTTTGAAAGCCTTCTGCTGCCAACCCCCGAGGGGTTGACGGTGGCGCGATTGAAATAGTTTCACATAAGCTCGACCCCGTCATTCGACGGGGTAAACTCCGGGAGTGATACCACCTTCAATCAACGCTAAGCAGTCATCTCGACCTTCCAGCCGCCACCGGGCTGCTGCTTGATATATTGCAACGCAAAGCCAGCGGCTTTATAATGAGCCCAGCGGGTGCGGGCGGCGGCGGTTTCTGCCTCGCTGTTGCCGTCGAACACATCGAGCAATTTGCTGTAATTCGTGACGGATGCGGGAAGCGACCCATCAAGCACACAGAGAATGCGGGCGCCGTTCGGGTTTTCGTCGGTCAGGCTTAAATAAATTGGCTGCTCGCTCGTGTGGCCATCGCGCGCGGTGCCATGGGGCAGAAAGCTTGCGGGGTCATTCGCCCAGAGTGCGTCGCTCATGGTTTTGAGTTCTGCATCGCTGCCAAGCAGCAGCACGGCGCGCTGGCCGCTACTCAGCATTTTCTCCATCAATTTTGGCACCGCGCGCGCGCGCGAGGTTGAAAGCAGATGATAGAACTGGATAGTGGTTGCCATAGCTGACAGGTTTCAGGTTGCAGGTTGCAAGGTGCGGGCTCGCTTACTGGAACCGGACACCTGAAACCTTACTGTTCATAGTTCTCGCTGATCCAATCATTGAGCAGGCGCACGCCCCAGCCCACGGCCCCCTTGGGCGCCACGGCAAAGCGCGTTTTGTTCTGCCATGCGACGCCTGCAATATCGAGATGCGCCCATGGCACATCATTCACGAAACGCTGCAGGAACTGGGCCGCCGTAGTGCTGCCCGCCTCGCGCCCTTCGCCGACGTTTTGCATATCGGCAATGTCGCAGTTGATCATGGCGTCGTATTCGTCGCCCATTGGCATGCGCCAAACCGGCTCGCCCACGCGCGCGGCGGATTTGGATAACGCATTGGCCAGCTTGTCGTTGTTGGAGAATAGCCCCGCGCGCCACGAGCCAAGGGAGACGATGATGGCGCCAGTGAGGGTGGCCAGATCGACCATGCATTC
>CAZOFC010000173.1:0-4070 GCA_964578965.1 uncultured Azospirillum sp. | reverse complement strand
GCCCCCCAGAAAATGGCGACGGCACCACCCTTCATGTGGTCGAGATATTCCCGACCTTGCAAGGCGAGGGGCCATTTGTTGGCCAGCCTGCGGTGTTTGTGCGCCTTGGCGGTTGCAACCTTGCCTGCGATTTCTGCGATACGGAGTTTGAGGCGTTTGATGCGATGGCGCTGCCTGAAATTATCGTGCGCGTGATTGAAGTGGGCGCTGGTCTTCGCGATTTGGTCGTCATCACGGGCGGAGAACCACTGCGGCAGAATATTGCACCGCTGTGTGAGGCGCTGTTGGCCAAAGGCTTGCGCGTGCAGATTGAAACCAATGGCACCCTGTGGCGCGAATTGCCTGCTGCGGTGAATGTTGTCTGTTCGCCTAAGGTGACGGATGGGAAATATCACCCCCTACGGCCAGATTTGCTGGCACGGGTGGATGCGCTGAAATTCATTGTTAGTGCGGATGAGGGCGAGTATCACACCGTGGGCGAAGTGGGGCAGTCGGGCACATCAATCCCAGTCTATGTCCAGCCGATGGACGAATATGACCCCGCGCGCAATGCCAAGAACATGGCGCATGCGCTGGCACTGGCGCAAACGCATGGCTATCGCCTCTCGCTGCAAACACATAAAATGCTGGGGATTGCGTAGAACGTCATTGCGAGGAGCGCAGCGACGTGGCAATCCAGATAAAAACTAGCGCCGAAGACTCGGCGCGCTGGATCGCCACGGCCGTTGGCCTCGCGATGACGAGGTGGATATGACTAAAAAGGCGGTGTTACTTTTAAGCGGCGGGCTTGATTCCGCCACCACGTTGGCGATGGCAAAAGCGCAAGGGTTTGAGGTGTATGCCTTGAGCTTCCGCTATGGCCAGCGCCATGCGGTGGAGCTTAAGGCGGCCGCGCGCGTGGCGGAAGTGATGGGTGCGGCGGAACATAAAATCGCCGACATTGATTTGCGGCTGTTTGGCGGCTCGGCCCTGACCGATGATATTGCCGTGCCCAAAGACCGCAGCGCGCATGACATCAGCCATGGTATTCCCATCACCTATGTGCCGGCGCGCAATACGATTTTTCTCAGTTTCGCGCTCGCTTGGGCCGAGGTGCTTGGCGCGTATGATATTTTTATTGGCGTGAACGCGCTTGATTATTCAGGCTACCCGGATTGCCGACCCGAGTTCATCGAGGCATTTGAACGCACAGCCAATTTAGCGACCGCGTATGGGGTTGAGGCAAAACAAATCATTAAAATTCATACGCCTATCATTGCGATGACCAAAGCAGAAATCATCGCGCAGGGCTTGAAATTGGGCGTTAACTATTCACTCACCATTTCTTGCTATGATCCGATTGATGGCAAGCCATGTGGCCAGTGCGATAGTTGCCAGCTGCGCAACAAAGGCTTCGCCGAGAACGGTATGGTGGATCCGAGTTTAACCCGTGAGTAATTATCGTGACGCATACATCGATCGATTTTTTACGACAAGACCTACCGCTTAGGGCCCACCTGCGTGATTGTGGCTATCGATCTGCCGTTACTAATTATTGCGATCAAATCGAATTGTATAATGACGAATCACCACGGCTGTGCACAACCCTTCGAACAGATAGAGCGACGGACCTTTATCTTCAGGCCAGAGAATTATCGACACAGTTTGATTTGCTGTGCCATCTGCTTCCAAGAGAATATGCTAATCTGACTGTAGCAACCAGCGTGATGCGCAATCGGTTAAATGCAAACGTTGAAGCGCCTGCGCTTGTTATCATGCATGCGGCGTTACGCGGCAATGACGACAATTATGCCCAGGCAATTGGCTGTGGAACCCCTAAGATTGAGACGTACCTGAAAGTATTTGCTGAAGATTTGAAGCGCTTAGCCCTTCTGGATTTCCCGGGTGGAATTGAATGGAAAAGCGATCGGATTAAAGCGCTTGTTATCGAGAAATTGCTGCCACGAATTGAAGCTCTGTCTCAAGAAATCAATGAATCCATCGCGCAGGTGCAACAGCCGGATGTGCTCACTACGGATATCAGGAATGTGCCGCGTATTGGCACTGCAGAACCGCCGCCAAATCCCAAAGGGGTTGACCTTTCCTCACATGAGCTTGGACAGAATGTGGTTTCTCTTTTTGGCGGTCGCGGCAAGTAAGTATAACGACTCCCCAAAGCCATGATTGACGCGCAGGCGATTGGCCGTTACCAACAACATATGAGCACAGAGAACCTGACCCAACTTGGTGAAATGACGCCGCTGCCAGCCTCGCCAGAGCTGGCGGTGCTGGAGCGTGTGGAGAACCCGCACCCGAATGTGGATTACCTGATTCGCTTCACGGCGCCCGAGTTCACCTCGCTTTGCCCCAAAACGGCGCAGCCGGATTTTGCCCATTTCGTGATTGATTATGTGCCGCGCACTTGGATTGTGGAGAGCAAATCGCTCAAGCTGTTCTTACATTCTTTCCGTAACCACGGGGCATTCCACGAAGACTGTTCGCTGATGATTGCAAAGCGCATCATCGAGGCGATTGAGCCGACCTGGCTGCGTATTGGCGGCTATTGGTATCCGCGTGGCGGCTTGCCGATTGATATTTTTTACCAAACCGGCGAAGCGCCCAAAGGCCTGTGGCTGCCGGATCAGGGTGTAGCCACCTATCGTGGGCGCGGCTAGCGTCAGAGTAAGGACACCGTATGGTGGAAATTCAAAACAAACGGACCAATAAGCTGCTGCGCGAGGCCATCTCGCGCACGCAGCAGGCCCTCAAGGGTGGCGAAATGAACTTCGCGCTGCGTGCGGGCGAAACCATGCTCAAAGGCGGCAACTTTATTGGCGTTAAGGGTAAGGAAACCATCATCCTTGTCGTTGACACCAATGCGAACGGCCATTTTTTTGACGCCAAAGACCGTATTATTGTCTCGGCCTCGGGGACGACCGCTATTCTCGATCATAAATGCAAAATTATTGGCATTTCAAAAGATGCAGCCTTGGCCGAAAAGGTAAAACGCGCCTCACGCATGTTGGGGACTGGGCAATCCGGTGTGCCGGAGGATATTGTCAACGAGGCCAAGCTTAAGGAGCTGGCTAAAATCATTACACAGTTGCTGGCCGCGTTTGATAAGCCTGCGGCCAATTAAGCGACGCGCCTGACATTCATCGCCGCCAGATCAAGAAATGTGAAGCGATTGCGCGTCAGGTGCGCATAGCTGGTGGCAAAGCGGTAGCGCTCTTCCGCCATGTTTATTTGGCTAGGCTTGGTGTTCAACCCGCTATGAATGAACGCACGCTCTAGCGTCATCGTTGGCAGAATCACTTCCTGCAACTGCGCCAGCATGTCGGGCCAATGGGCTTCGATGCGCGCATTGATGATAGCTACCTGCTCAATACTCAGCAGCTTTTCGTGATAAGCCTTGGCTAACCCCTCCGCATGGCGGTTACCGAATAAGCGCACAAATTGCTCATTGCTATATTCCATGCGCTTTACGACCGGCACACCATTGAGCATGCGCTGCTGAAACTGACTCATCGTCACGCTGGTGATGGCAATCAGTTCGCCATGCATGACATTGAGTAGCTCACTGCCATATTTAAGTTCGAGCGTGTGGGCGAGCATGTGCTCCCCTTGGCTGGCAACGGCGCTTGCCCCCATGCTGGTCATGGCATCGCCGGCATCAAGTAGCGCAGTCATCAGCGATTCCATGTAGGCCGCTTCGCCATCGCGCATATTCATGAGGCCTTGTAATAAGGTTTCCTCATGCGCACGAAAGCGGTTGAACACAGAACGCGGGTAGGGGGTATCGAGCAGCAAATGGCTCAGCAGCATGTCTGCTTCGACCGTGGTGCGGCATAACGTATCGCCAATACCAGCGCGGGTGAGGCGCTTGGGGGCAGCGAGGAGTATTGCGCTATCGGCAATGACAGCGAGCGGCGCATCGGCAGTAAAACTTTGCTTGAAACCATCGACCAGCAGGCTTGCACCCGCTGCACTGTAGCCATTCATCGAGGCAGCGGTGGCGACCACTAGATAAGGCTTTTGGGCAGTGAATGCAGCGTATTGCTTGGGCTCGAAGACGTCAGGAGCGAACGACA
>CAZOFC010000172.1:461-4132 GCA_964578965.1 uncultured Azospirillum sp. | reverse complement strand
CGTCAGGCCTGACCGAAGCATTACGCACGGGCATTACGGTCGAGGAGGCGGATGCGGTGATGGGCAAGCCGCTGGGCTTCCCCAAAACGGGGATGTTCGGTCTTTATGATTTAATCGGCATTGATTTGATGCCGCTGATTGCCAAAGCGATGCTTGCGACGTTGCCGAAGGACGACGCGTTCCGCACGCTGTATGATTTGCCCGAACTGGTGCAAAAAATGATTGCGGATGGCTATACGGGCCGCAAAGGCAAGGGTGGTTTCTACCGCATGAATAAAGGCGAGGGTGGTAAAAAAACGCTTGAGGCCATCAACCTGAAAACCGGCGACTATGCACCACAGAAAAAAGTGAAGCTCGAATCCGTCGATGCAGCAAAATCGGGTATCGCCGCTTTGTTTGCGCACCCGGATGTGGGCGGGCAATACGCGAGCGCCGTGATGCTTAAAACGCTGCATTATGCGGCAAGCCTCATCCCCGAAATTTCGGATGACATCTACTCCGTCGATGCGGCGATGCAGATGGGCTATAACTGGAAATATGGCCCCTTCCAGATGATCGACCGCTTGGCCGCGCAGGGTAAATCGGGCACTGAAATTTTTGCAGGTGCGCTGCAACAAGCAGGGCTTTCGGTGCCACCGATTATTGCACAGAGCCTAGGCAAAAAACTCTATGATGTAATCGATGGTAAGCGCCAGCAATTTGGGATTGGTGGCAAGTTTACGCCGGTGCCGATCCCTGACGGCTCGCTGATGCTCGAGGACATCAAGCTTACCAGCAAGCCCGTGAAGAAGAACGCCAGCGCCCAAGTGTGGGATTTGGGCGATGGGGTGGCCTGCCTTGAGCTCACGAGCAAACAAAATACCTGGGACCCTGAAAATCTAAAAATGGTGGCCGAGCTGCCGGCACTCGTGCAGCAAAAAGGTTTCCGCGCGGTGGTGGTGGGAACGGATGCCGACAATTTCAGTTTCGGCGCGAATATCGGGTTCTTCCTGCTGGCGTGCAATACCGCGAGCTGGTGGGCAATTTCTGATATGGTCAAGCAAGGCCAGGATGCGTTCATGGGCCTGAAATATGCGCCGTTCCCGGTGGTGTCGTCGCTTTCGGGTATGGCGCTGGGTGGCGGCTGTGAGCTCAACCTGCATGCGGATGCGGTGCAGGCGCATATCGAATCTTACATCGGCCTGGTTGAAGTCGGCATCGGCGTCATCCCCGGTTGGGGTGGCTGTAAAGAACTGCTGTGGCGCCATGTGGCGGCCGCGGAAGCCGCACAAAAAGCGATCCTCTCGGGCAATAAGCCCGAGATGTTGATTGGTGGTGGGCCAATGCCCGCCATCAGCAAAGCGTTTGAATATATCAGCATGGCGAAGGTGGCAGGCAGCGCCGCCGATGCACAGGATATGCTGATACTGAATGCTAAATCCCGCATCAGCATGAACCGCCGCCGTGTGCTCGCCGATGCGAAATCGCTCGCGCTGGAACTGGCGGTAAATTACGCACCGCCCGAGGCGCGCACGATTCGCCTGCCGGGTGAAACGGCCTACACCGCCCTCAAACTCGCGGTCGATAATTTCCGCAAAAATGGCAAAGCCACGCCGCATGACGAGGTGGTAAGCCTCGCGCTCGCCCGCGTGCTCACGGGTGGTGATACCGATATCACCCGCGAAGTGAGTGAGCAGGATATGCTGAACCTTGAGCACGAGATGTTCATGGAACTTTGCAAAACGCAAGGAACGCGCGACCGCATCGCCGCGATGCTTAATACCAGCAAGCCGTTGAGGAACTAATTTGGAATTTGTCATCCCTGCAAAAGCAGGGATCCACTCAAACTCAAGGAGATTCCCGCGTGCGCGGGAATGACAAGAAGGGAAGAAAAATGCCAAACTATACCGCCCCACTGAAGGACTACCAATTCCTCATCAACCATTTTCTGGAACTCGATAACTATGCCGATATTGAAGGCTTCAACGAGGCGCGCGAGCTGGTTGAGCCGCTACTTACCGAATCGGCCAAGATGTGTGAGGAAGTGCTGTTTCCCCTCAACGTGGTGGGCGACAAGCAAGGGCTGAAATACGCTAACGGTACGGTGACCACGCCCGATGGTTTCAAGGAAGCGTATAAGCAATATGTCGAGGGCGGTTGGCCGACATTAACTTGGCCAAGCGAATTCGGCGGGCAGGGCATGCCCGAGTTTTTGAACATGCCGATGCTGGAGATGGTGTGCTCCAGCAATCTATCCTTCGGCCTCACGCCGGGCCTGACGCATGGGGCTATTTCGCTGCTGATTAAACACGGCACCGAGGAAATGAAACGTACCTATCTGCCGCAGATGATTTCGGGCAACTGGTCGGGCGTGATGTGCCTGACAGAACCCGTGGCGGGCACGGATTTGGGCATCATCAAAACCCGGGCGGAGCCGAATGCGGATGGCAGCTTCAGCGTGACGGGGACGAAGATTTTCATCTCCTCCGGCGAACAGGATATGACCGAGAATATCATCCACCTCGTGCTTGCCAAACTGCCCGGTGCCCCAGCGGGGGCGAAGGGTATTTCGTTATTCCTGTGCCCCAAATTCATGGTGAATGCGGATGGGTCGCTTGGTGCGCGTAATAAATTCTCGTGCGGTAGCATTGAACATAAAATGGGCATTCACGCGAGCCCGACCTGTGTGATGAACTATGACGGTGCAGTCGGCTATCTCGTCGGCGAACCGCATCGCGGCTTGCCCGCCATGTTCACGATGATGAACGCGGCGCGCCTTTATGTGGGTGTGCAGGGCTTGGGCGTTGCGGAAGCGGCGTATCAGAATGCGCTGGCGTACACAAAAGAGCGCCTGCAAGGCCGCGCACTGACGGGGGCGAAATTCCCCGACAAAGTGGCCGATCCCATCACCGTTCACCCGGATGTACGGCGCATGTTATATACGATGAAGAGCTTTATCGAAGCCGCGCGGGCATTGGCCCTGTGGGCGGCGCGTGAGGCAGATATTGCTCACCGCCACCCTGACGCAAAAGTGCGTGAAGCGGCGGATGATTTTGTGCAGCTCATCACCCCCATTCTAAAATCCTCCCTCACCGATGGCGGGTTTGAAACCGCAAGCACGGCGATGCAATGTTTCGGTGGTTATGGTTACATCGAGGAATATGGCGCGAGCCAATATCTGCGCGATGCACGCATTGCGATGATTTACGAGGGCACGAATGGCATTCAGGCGCTCGATCTGGTCGGGCGTAAACTACCCTATGATACGGGCCGCTACCTCAGCCGCTTCTTCCACCCGCTGGATGCGTTTATTGCGCAAAACCGCGATAACCCCGCCATGGTCGAGTTCACTAAACCCCTCAAGGCGCACGCGAAATACCTTCAGCAGGCGACGATGTGGATTGGCACGATGGGCGTGGTGAACCCCAACCATGCCGGGGCCGGGGCGGTGGAATACCAAAAAATGTTCAGCCTGGTGTTGTTTGCCTTTATTTGGGCAAAACAGGCAAAGCTCGCACTCGAACTTAAGGATTCCGACCCTGAGTTTTATAATGCCAAGCTGGCCACCGCTCGGTTCTATTTCGCGAAAATCCTCCCCGGAACCACCAGCTTGCTCGCCAGCATCACCGCCGGCGCCGACCCGGTGATGGCCGAGGCTGGCTTCTGAGGGGTTAGGGGTCAGGGGATAGGGG
>CAZOFC010000172.1:0-451 GCA_964578965.1 uncultured Azospirillum sp. | reverse complement strand
GTTGACCTTGCCGGCGTCCGGCGCTTTCCAGCCGGCGCCGCGGTCCGCCGACGCGCCGAGCGACGCGAGGGGGGCCGCCTCGTTCAGGCCGGCCCGAGCGCCCGCGCGGGGTGTGGCCGGGGGGTGGGTTGTGTGGGTTTTGGGGTCGGGGGATTGGGGTTAGGGGATACGTAAGTGCAATGCATGGGTACAGTTATCGCTCTACTCTAGGAGATCCCGGCACAGCGAAGGCTGGCCGAGATGACAGCCCTTTGCCTTCTCTAAACCCTATCCCCTAACCCCCTAACCCCTGCCTTAAACTGTCACACAATCTTAACACTCTTTTTGCACGAATTTGCTATAGTCATGAGTGAGAGACTCTATCGTTTGCACCGATTTAGTGCGCGCGTTAGGAGCAAAAACAGCAAGCACCGATGGATAGATCGGCAGTGAAATACGGAGTGTACGATGG
>CAZOFC010000171.1:0-4139 GCA_964578965.1 uncultured Azospirillum sp. | reverse complement strand
GGTGCCGGTGCCTGAACCTTTGGCAATCGCTGCATCGATGCGGTCTTTGGGCATACCCGCCTGACGCGCTTTGATGACCACCGTGCGCAGTTTGGCGTTGAAGTTTACATCTGGCCCACCTTTGGCGGCAACGATGATCTCGCGTGCAATTTTGGTGAAAATTTTGCCCCGTTTAATATCCTGAGCGCCTTTGCGCCGGGCGATGTTTGCTGCGTGGGAATGGCCTGCCATGGGATAGACTCTTTCATTAAAAAATTCATGCGTAACCATAATCGCATCACGCAGGGTGCGCAAACATGATTTTAATGAATGAGGGCCCAAGCATGAGGGCTGGCGTATGGAAACGGTGTGAATAAGAGAGGCATGGGCTATCGCGAGGCCGCACACGCATAAGGCGATTAATTTCTCGAAAAAACAGATACGTCATCTTGCATTTTAGTAAGATTTTTGATGGATTTTAGATAATTTTTATCATTAAAAATCAGCTTGATAAAATTATATTGAAGTTTTAGGCAAACTATATATGATGCAACTGGAAGTATAAAAACATTAATAATGCCGGGGCTCGCACAGAACTCACGCCACCGGCAAAAAACGGAGGAGCGCGCATGCGGTTACTTTGTGTCGAAGACGAAAGCGCCTTGCGTGGGGACATTTCAGAATATCTGCGGATGCACCATTACGAGGTGGACGAAGCAGATTCCGGTGAGGCGGCGATTGAGCAGCTCAACAAAAATCACTACGATCTTGTCCTGTGCGATATCAAAATGCCGCGGATGGATGGCTACGAATTACTTAAACAGGTGCGTCGCGAGAACCACCTTACCTCGACACCGTTTCTATTCCTAAGCGCACTCAATGAGCGGGATGATAAAATCCATGCCCACACCAATGGCTGTGATGGATTCCTCACCAAGCCGATTGATTTTGGGGTGCTTGATGCCACCTTGCGCGCACATATTGAACGCCAGCGCCAGCGTGATTTTATTCACCATACCATCCAAGATTCCATGCAGCGCCATGTGCTGACGGCGCTGGAGGACGCGCTGAGTGGTCCGGTGGCCAATGCCAGCGTCATCATGAATCATTTGCGCACCACACTGCCAACCCTGACGCCTGGCGCGCTGGACGAGCATTTGCAGCGGGCGCAAACCTGCCTGAATGCGCATGCGGTTGACCTGCATCTGCTGCATAGTGCGCTTGCCATGCAGGTGAGTAAGCCATCTGCCACCCATGAGGTGATGCTGGCGGAGGATATCATCCAGCGCGCGGTGGAGGAATGCCAGCAACAGCGCATCGATGCCCGTATTCGCTACAAGGCCTCGCCGCCTACTGGGCTAATGCTGTGCGGCGATTTGCGTGCATTGCAGCGCGCCCTTGCCGGGCTGATGGCGCAGTTACCGCTTGCCTTTGATAGTTCCGAAGTTATCCGATATAGCCACGAGGGCGATGCTGTTCACCTCATCCTGTGTGACCACCCGGGCATGTTCGAATCGCTTGATGATTTTGTCACGATTGATGCCGCCACCAACCTGATTGCCTTGAGTGCAGTGACGCGCCAGCGTGTGATTGCATTGAGCTATGCGTTGCAGGTAGCCTATGCCCACAAAGGCCGGCTTGAGCTCAAGCTCTGGTCGGATGATGCGCTCGCCTTACGCTTTGTATTGCCGCAGCCCGTGTTTGATAGCTACCGACCCGATACCACAGAAAATGCTGCATAGCAGCAATTTGATTGAACCGAAGCATCATTTGCGCTTATATCAGCCAGTAACCATTCACTGTGCTGGCCATGCTGCGATTTACCGATACCGAGCAAGCCTATCCGCCCACGCGCGCAGCCCAAACACGCATCCAGGATTTTAACGAGATAAGCCCACTATTCGATGCGGGCGCACTCGCCGTTCAGGCATCGCGCTGCTCGCAATGTGGTGTGCCGTTTTGTCAGGTGCATTGCCCCCTATCGAATAATATTCCCGATTGGTTGAACCTTGCTGCCCAAGGGCGGCTCGAGGAAGCCTATGCGCTTTCAAGCGCGACTAATAATTTCCCGGAAATTTGTGGCCGCATCTGCCCGCAGGATAAGCTCTGCGAGGGCAATTGCGTGATTGAAAAAGGCTTTGGTGCCGTCACCATCGGTGCGGTCGAGAAAACCCTGACTGAAACTGCGTTCGCGCAAGGTTGGGTGAAACCCATCTCGGTAAAGCACGAAACTGGCCAATCGATTGGTATCATTGGTGCAGGGCCAGCGGGGCTTGCTGCAGCTGATATGCTTCGGCGTGCTGGGCATCGGGTTGTGATCTACGACCGCTATGATCGCAGTGGCGGATTGATGATATATGGCATTCCAAATTTCAAACTCGATAAAGCGATTGTGGCCCGACGCGAGGCATTGCTGCGTAAAGGCGGCATTCAATTTCAGCTGAATACGCAGGTGGGCGTCACCGTCTCGCTCGATGCTTTGCGCGCGCGGCACGATGCGATTCTCGTTGCTACGGGGGTCTACAAGCCGCGCACATTGAAAATCAAAGGTGAACAGTTAGCGCAGGTGTTGCCGGCGATGGACTACCTGACAGCCAGCAACCGCATTGGGCTTGGCGATGTGGTGCCGCGTTATGACTCGGGCGAACTGAATGCTTCGGGCAAAAAGGTGGTGGTGATTGGCGGTGGGGACACGGCGATGGATTGCGTGCGTACCGCGGTGCGTCAAGGGGCTGCATCCGTCACCTGTCTTTATCGGCGTGACCGGGAGAATATGCCCGGTAGCGCGCGCGAGGTTAAATCGGCCGAAGCTGAGGGGGTGAATTTCGCGTGGCTTTCAAGCCCGCTTGAATTACGTGGCGACGACACAGTTCGCAGCGTGCAGGTACAGCGCATGGCCTTGCGCGATGCCGATGCTGCAGGGCGCAAGCATGCCGTGCACATCGCGGGCGATACGTATGAGTTGCCTGCCGATATGGTTATCAAAGCGCTCGGCTATGACGCGGATGATATTCCCGCCATGTTCGGCACACCCGAATTAGCAGTGAGCCAGCATGGCACCTTGAAGGTTGATGCAGCATTTCAAACGACACTACCGAATGTGTTTGCTGCGGGTGATATTGTGCGCGGGGCGTCGCTTGTCGTCTGGGCCATCCGCGACGGGCGCGATGCTGCTGCGGCCATCCATCAGCACTTGCTGCGCATGAAAGCAGGCAAGCATGTGGCCTAGTGACTTTACGACACGTGCGCAGGCGCTGGCGCAAAATGGGCTCTACGCCCCCGAGCATGAGCGTGATGCGTGCGGGGTAGGGCTGATAGCCGCCATCGATGGCGTGCCGCGCCGCGCGATTGTCGAGAAAGCCATCGAGGGGTTGCGCAACATGTGGCATCGCGGTGCGGTTGATGCTGATGGCAAAACCGGCGATGGTGCAGGCATTCACATACAACTGCCGCAGGCTTTTTTTGCAGATTATATTGCGCGGATTGGCAAAACGCCCAGCCAACCATTAGCAGTGGGGATGATCTTCCTGCCGAAGAAAAATTTTGCAGCACAGGAGCGCTGCCGCGCCATCATCGAAACCGAAATTCTGCGCATGGGCTACCATATCCATGGCTGGCGTCAGGTACCAGTAGCAGCAGAAGTGATTGGTGATATTGCCGCCGAATCACGCCCCGAGATTGAACAGGTCATCATCACCGGGAGCGCACCCTATGATGCAGCAAAGACTGAGCGTGATCTCTACCTTATTCGCCGCCGCATAGAAAAAACCGTGCGTGCGAATGCCATCACGGATTTCTACATCTGCTCACTTTCCTCACGCTCGATCATCTACAAAGGCCTGTTCAAGGCCGAGCAGCTGACGGCTTTTTACCCGGATTTGAATGATGCGCGGTTCATCAGTAATTTTGCGGTTTTCCATCAGCGCTTTTCCACCAACACTGCCCCCGCATGGCATCTCGCACAGCCTTTCCGCGTGCTTGCGCATAATGGTGAAATCAATACGCTGCGCGGCAACGTGAACTTCATGCGCAGCCACGAAGCGACCTTCACCTGCCCAGCCTTCGCCGGGGTCGAGGAAGATTTGGTACCCGTCATCCCCGAACATACCTCCGATACCGGGGCGCTCGATGCGGTGATGGAAATTCTCACCCGCGCGGGC
>CAZOFC010000170.1:0-4165 GCA_964578965.1 uncultured Azospirillum sp. | reverse complement strand
TGGCTGGTCATGCGGTTGAAGGTACGCCCCAGATTCGCGATTTCATCATCCGCCCGGCCCTCGGGCACACGGATCGCGTAATCCCCGCCGCGCACATGCTCGGTGGCGGCCATGAGTGCGCGCAATGGCTCGATGAGGCGCACCGCCAGCAAAATCCCCGCCCACAGCGAGGCCATGAGAATGAGCAGCGCGATGAGGATGAACACCACGAAGAATTGTTTTTGCAACGTTGCAAGGTCGGTCTGCAGGTCCTGGTATTCATTCACCGTCGCGCGCGCTGCCTTCATGTGCGACAGCACATCGGGATCCACCACGCGCGCGATCATGAGATACACCTCGGGCGACTGACTGATTTTCACGACGCCTTGGATTTTATTCTCATCGCCCGAGAAGAAGGCGACCTGGCCATTATCGGCACGGTTGAGCACCTCTTCGGGCAGCCGCTCGAAGGTGAGGGAAAAGCTGAGTGCACTGCGCGCGAGCACCTGATAGCGGTCGAACAGAATCGCCTCGGAGAGATTCCGCTGCGCAATCTGCGCGGTCAAAAAATCGCTCACAAAATCGGGGCGCACAATGTTTTCCATGTTCTTGCCCAGCAGCGCGGTCGCGATCCCAAGCGCATCGGTGCGGATGGCGTCTTTGTGTTCTTGCACATAGGCGGTCGCCACAATCACCGAGTCCTCAAGCGCGCCTGATACGCGCGTATCGAACCAGGATTTAATGCCGACATTGAAGAACAGAATCGAGAAGGTGGCGACAATCAGGGTGGGGATGATGGCAATCGCCGTGAACATGAGGATGATGCGCGATTGCAGCCGCGTGCCAAGCAACCCGTCATGCGCGCGGGTCCACAGCAGCCGCGCGCGATGCTGCACCACAAACACCATGACAATGAGCATGAGCGCAAGGTCGAGCAGCACCAGCATCATCGTGCGCTTGGGCGAAACATCCCCGAAATACGCGTTATCGACCTTAAAGACGAGGGCCAGCAGCACCAGCAGCAACACGAACAGAATGCCGCCAAAAATGCGCCCACCGCGCATGCGGTAATGCGCGCGCGCCTGCTTCATGAAGGAGCTCGCGGTCACTGCGCTTGTGGTGGTCATCACTCGCCCTCGGTGACTGCAATATGTGCGCGGGTGGTGACACCGCGCTCGAGTAACCCATCGTAAAATTCAATGATCGCGTCGCGCACGGGCTCGGGCTCGCTTTGCTTGTTCACATGGTGGCGGAACGCCGCGCCATTCTCAAGGCCCGACGAATACCAGCCGATATGCTTACGCGCCACGCGCACGCCATTGTCGCGCCCGTAAAGGCTAAGGATTTCCTCATAGTGATTGAGGATGATATCGCGCTGCTTATCGAGCGGCGGCTCCTCGGTTTTAATGCCCTTGAGGTGCGCGCAAGCCTGCGCAATGAACCACGGGCGGCCATAGCTGCCGCGGCCAATCATCACCCCATCCGCGCCACTTTCCGTAAGCGCCCGGTCCACATCCGCCAGTGTCGTAATGTCGCCATTGGCAATCACCGGCAGCGACACTGCGTCCTTCACGGTGCGGATGAAACGCCAATCCGCCGAGCCCTTATACATCTGGCAGCGCGTGCGGCCATGGATGGTGATCATCTTAATGCCCACATCCTCGGCGATTTTGGCGAGCTTCGCGGCATTGAGGCTGTTATGGTCCCAGCCCATGCGCATCTTGAGGGTGACGGGGATTTTCACGGCCTTGGCCGTTGCTTCCAAAATCCGCGCAGCCAAGCCTTCCTCGCGCATCAGCGCGCTACCCGCCATGCCGTTCACCACCTTTTTCACCGGGCAACCAAAATTGATGTCGATGATATCCGCCCCGCGGTCTTCGTTCAGCTTCGCGGCTTCGGCCATGATCTCCGGGTCACACCCCGCGAGCTGGATGCTAAAGGGCCGCTCGGTGATGTCGCTTGCGGCCATGCGCAGGGCGTTGCGGGTTTCGAGCACCACGGCTTTGCTTGCGATCATTTCGCTGACCACCAGCCCCGCCCCGAAGGATTTGACGAGCCTGCGAAACGGCAGGTCGCTCACCCCCGTCATGGGTGCTAAAATAGCATTATCGGTGAGGGTGATGTCACCAATGCGGATGGGGTTGAGATTGTGCGTGGGGCTACTCATAGCGCGCCGCTATACACGAGGCTAGGGCTGGGGGCAATGGCTACTTAACTTTTCGATAGGGTATTTCAGAACTCTCAATTTTTATGTTGAGCGCTAGTGATTTCAGTCCTTTTTTTAGTTTTTGTTCAAGGTTATTATCATTAGGCCCTACAACAATTTTCTCGATACTTTTAAGAAGAGAATTACCGTAAAATATTTTATACTTAGAATCGGGTGCATTCCCATTAAGTTGGATAACAAGCCTTATCTCATTTTCCTCATGAAAACCAAAATGCTTAACACTATAAGTCAGTCTAGCTACAGAGTGAAATATGCTTTCTACATTAAGGTCAAAATAAGTGCTGAGAAATCTGTTGTCCTCAGTTGAAAATATTGGAGTCAGGCTGTCTAAAGAATCCTTAAATCGTTCAGCGATATGTTCGTTATTACGAGCATAACATACTTTGTCAAAGTAGCACGCTAATCTGTTTTTAACTACATGTTCTAAAGTAAGATTATAGAGCTTTTCCCGATTAAAAACTATGGCTACGGGCTGGTCGCTACCGTAGCCCCTCCACATACTCAGAATGCCATCATTGTCACAAGTATCACACTTTGTTGAAAAGCATATCATGTAGCTAGTAAATTTAGATTTGTTCCCGGCCATGCTATTGAAAAGCATATCAAGTCTTCGTTGAGTTTCTTGGCGTACTCTGTTCCTAATGTTATTCCCGTCGGCAAGGTGTATTCTCTTTGTTTTATTACTAACTTTGCTAGTCAACATAGGTTCAAAATACGAACAGAGCAGTCGCCGCGACCAATCGCAGTCTATTTCATCGTTGGTTTGAAATATGTTCGTGAGCCAAAGCTCTTTAGTGCTCAGGATACTCAAGCATCTATCTAGACTTGTATAGTGCCACGCTTCTTCCATAGGTATTTGGTTACTATAGTAATTTCATCGGTTCCAGCTTTAAGTCACTTAGCGTTTTAACCCGTCATTCCCGCGAAGGCGGGAATCCATCGCCGCGCCGTCTGGCGCGGGTAATACTTGGGATGGATGCTGAAACATGTTCAGCATGACAGGAAGTGGATTGGCTCAGTATTCTCTACTGCATCGCCTCTCTCATTACTTCGAGTCCAGCTTTCGCTGGAATGACGGATAGGAGGAAATGGCCAAATAATTAAGGATTTCCTCAATTACCTTGACTTCCCCTTGAACTTGGCCCATAAAGCCCTCGAGTTCTATTGCTTTCTACTGATGCCGGCTGCACGTGGCAGCGTATCTACCCGATACATACCGATCGACGACTTGATCCTAACCAGCGTTTCTACAGAGTTTCAGCACTCGTTGTCCTCATCCTGAGGGCTTCAAACGCTAAGTGATCAAGGAGATCCCCATGGCAAACGGTACCGTTAAATGGTTCAACCCAACGAAAGGCTTCGGCTTCATTCAACCTGATCAAGGCGGCACCGATGTGTTCGTACACATCAGCGCGCTTGAAAAAGCCGGTCTGCGCAGCCTCGATGAAGGCCAAAAAGTGAGCTACGAGCTCGTCACCGATAAGGGTAAAACCTCGGCTGGCAACCTCAAGCTTGCTGCGTAGTTAGCCTTAAGCGCTACAAAAAACGAACCGCGCCTAGGGCAACTTAGGCGCGGTTTTTTTATGGTTTCACGCCGGGCATAAACCCTCTATAAGCGCGGCATGAGTGAAACCCCACGCATCTTCGCCCTTATTGTTGCCGCAGGCACCGGCAGTCGCGCAGGCGGGGGTGTGCCCAAGCAATATCAGCCCTTGGCCGGGCAGCCCATGCTGCGCTACAGCCTTGCGGCACTTGCCCGCCACCCCATGATTATGGGCGTTCAGGTCGTCATCCACCCATCCCACATTGCGCAGTATGAAGCGGCGGTTTCTGGTCACGCTGTCGTTCCTCTCCCCTCGCGGGAGAGGCTAGGTGAGGGGGCGTTGATAGGGAATGCCCAACTGCCCAGCCCCATCACCCAGGCCCGGCTGTCCTCGGGCATCGCGGCCAGAAACCAGA
>CAZOFC010000169.1:0-4275 GCA_964578965.1 uncultured Azospirillum sp. | reverse complement strand
GATCATCAACTCCGCCGCCAAAACGCTGTATATGAGTGGTGGCCAAGTGAAATCCCCCATCGTGTTCCGTGGCCCCAATGGTGCCGCAAGCCGCGTGGCCGCGCAGCACAGCCAGTGCTATGCCAGCTGGTATGCGCATTGCCCGGGGTTAAAGGTGGTAGCACCTTATGACGCGGCGGATGCAAAAGGCTTGCTCAAGGCCGCGATTCGTGACCCGAACCCGGTTATTTTCCTCGAAAACGAGCTGCTCTACGGTGTGAGCTTCGAGGTGCCTGAAGGTGAGCATATCGTGCCCATCGGCAAAGCAGCCGTGAAAAAACAGGGGACGGATGTGACCATTGTCGCCTTCAGCATCTGTGTGAAATACGCGCTGGAAGCCGCCGAGAAGCTGGCTGCTGAAGGTATCAGCGCGGAGGTGATTGACCTACGCACCCTGCGCCCGCTTGATAAACAAACCATCATTGATTCGGTACGCAAAACGCACCGCCTCATTTCGGTCGAGGAAGGCTGGCCGGTTGCAGGTATTGGTTCTGAAATCGCCGCGATTGCGATGGAGGATTTGTTCGATGAGCTGGATGCACCAATGGTGCGCGTGACAGGTAAGGATGTGCCGCTGCCGTATGCTGCGAACCTCGAAAAACTCGCCCTGCCGACGACCGATGATGTGGTTGCCGCTGCGCGCGAGATTTGCCAGCCACGCAGCAAGGCCGCTTAGATGGAGTCCTCGATGAAGCAGGTGATTCTCGGTGCTGCGATTACGCTTGTCGCCGTCGCTGTGGTAGGCGTTGCGGCACGGCCTTTGCCAATCGCTGGCGGCGGGCAGGCGCCGCGCACCATCAGTGTCAGCGGGCAGGCCAACAAAAAGCTGGTGCCGGATGAGGCGCATCTGCGTGTGAACCTCAACTCCATGAAACTGAAAATGGCCGAAGCCAAGGCCGACCATGACGACAAACTGCGCGCGCTTTTGGAGATTGCGAAAAGCGAAGGGGTCGAGGAGCGCAAACTGCGCACCGAAAGCTCAACCGTGCAGC
This sequence comes from uncultured Azospirillum sp., assembly GCA_964578965.1. GTDB lineage: Bacteria > Pseudomonadota > Alphaproteobacteria > Rickettsiales > UBA3002 > QFOX01. Next base: position 3,244 of record CAZOFC010000169.1, on the reverse strand, counting down.
CCATTTACGAATATGTGAACCCGCCCATCACGGCCAGCATGCCAAACCCACAGCCCAAGCGGGAATTCAAAGGCTATCGTGTGCAAACACTGCTTGATATAACGGTGGTGGATACCAGCAAAGTCGGCGTGCTGATGGAAAAAATCACGGAAGTAGGCTTCGAGAAAGACGCAAATACTGAATGGGGCAATTTGCTGGATTTGAACTATCAGGTGAGCGAGCCCGAGAAAAAGCGTGACGAATTATTGGCCGAAGCGATTGCCGCTGCCCGCACCAAGGCCGAGCGTATGGCGAGTGCGGCAGGTAGCAGCGTGGTGGGTGTACAAAGCATCAATGAAGGGCAGGTGAGCCCCTATCAGCCAATGCCGCGCATGATGATGGCAAAAGCCGCGATGATGGCCGAAGCATCCGCCGATATGGCACCCGTTGCGCCGCCCTCCGGTGAAGAGAATTTACAAGCCAGTGTCTCCGTTGTTTTTGAATTAAAGTAAGAGGACGTTCCATGCCCATCGAAATTACCATGCCCGCACTATCGCCCACGATGACCGAGGGAAACCTTGCCAAGTGGACGAAAAAAGAAGGCGATAAAATCAAAGCCGGTGATGTCATCGCCGAAATCGAGACCGACAAGGCGACGATGGAAGTCGAAGCTGTGGATGAAGGCACGCTTGGCAAGATTGTGATTGCGGCGGGCACTGAGGGCGTGAAAGTGAATGCCGTGATTGCGTTGATATTGGCCGATGGCGAAGACAAAAAAGCGCTCGACAGCTGGAAGCCGAAGGTAGTCGCCAGTCCCCAGTCGCCAGTCGTGAGCGAAGAGAAGAAAGAAGTGATTGCGCCGCCAGCAGCGCCTGCACCTGCAGTGCCCTCACTTGCCCCTGTTGCCAGTAAAGCCCCAACAGCGCCACTGGCGACTGGCGACTGGCGACTGGCGACTGCTGCCTCTGGCAGCCGCGTGAAGGCCTCGCCACTGGCGAAGCGCTTGGCCGCTTCCAAAGGTATCGATCTTTCGGGCGTGGTGGGTTCGGGCCCCGGCGGGCGCATAGTGAAGGCGGATATTGAGGCGGGCGTGGGCCGTGCTGCTGGCGGCGGTGTGCGCCGTAACCCGACCGAATTTGTGCAAATCCCGAACAACGCGATGCGCAAGGTGATTGCCCGCCGCTTGACGGAATCGAAACAGCAAGTGCCACATTTTTACCTGACGGTGGAAGTGGAGCTCGATGCACTCATGGCCGTGCGCGCTCAACTGAACGCAGATGCTGAACGCAAAGCGGGCAAAGGCAACCCGCCAGCCTATAAGCTCTCGGTGAATGACATGGTGATTAAGGCCGTGGGCCTTGCAATGCGTGATAAGCCGAGCTGCAATGTAAGCTGGTATGACGACGCGATTATTCAATACAACAATGTCGATATTTCCGTTGCGGTCTCAACCGATGGTGGGCTGATTACGCCGATTGTGCGTAATGCCGATCAAAAATCGCTGCCGCAAATCTCGAGCGAGATGAAAGATTTGGCGAGCCGTGCGCGTGCGGGCAAGCTCAAGCCCGAAGAATTCCAAGGCGGCGGCTTTAGCATCAGCAACCTTGGCATGTATGGCGTGAGCACCTTCCAGGCTATTCTCAACCCACCACAAGCGTGTATTTTGGCGGTGGGTGCGGGGGCCAGTAAACTGGTGATGCGTGACGGTGGGGTGAAGGAAATTCAGGTGATGAATGCCACGCTGTCTGTCGATCACCGCGCGGTCGATGGTGCGCTTGGGGCGGAATTCCTCCAAATCTTCAAGCGTTACATGGAAACCCCGATTTTGATGTTCGTATAAGGCGCCGCGAGCGTGGCCAAGCAGATCTGCAGCAAATGCGGGTATGAAGGGCGTGGCAGGCGCATCCACGAGCGCAAGGGCGGTGGATTAGCCCGGGTGCTTGGCATGCTGACCTTGTTGCCGATTTACACGTTGTGGTCGCTGTGTGGGGGAAAAACAGGTAAGCAATGCCCGCATTGTAGCCTGCCGACGATGGTAAAAATAAACAGCGATGCTGGGCGCCTTGCCCGCCATATGCTGGATGTGGAGCTTGGGCTCATCAAGCCCATCGCTGAAACAAAAAAGGAAGAATTGGTGTTTGGCAACGAGCGCCCTATGGAACGAAACGTAACAAAAAAGCCGGTAGACCCGGAAGCATGGTAGGAGAAGAATATGGCCGAGAATTTTGATGCAATCGTAATTGGTGGTGGCCCGGGCGGTTATGTGGCAGCGATTCGCTTGAGCCAGCTTGGCAAAAAAGTGGCGCTGGTCGAGCGTGAGCATTTGGGCGGTATCTGCCTCAACTGGGGCTGCATTCCAACCAAAGCCCTGCTGCGCTCGGCCGAGGTGTTCCACCTCATTCAACACTCCGCGGATTATGGCATCAGCGTGAAGGATGCGAAGTTCGATTTGAGCAAGGTGGTCGCCCGTTCGCGTGGCGTGAGCGAGCAGATGAAAAAAGGCATCGGCTTTCTGATGAAGAAGCACAAAGTCACCGTTTATGAGGGCTCGGGCGCGCTTGAGGGCAAAGGCAAAGTGGCCGTGACCGGGGCGGATAAAAAGAAAATCGCCGACCTTGAGGCCAAGGCCATTATTTTGGCCACCGGTGCACGTGCGCGCAACCTGCCGGGGCTTGAAAGCGATGGCAAGTTGGTGTGGAGCTACCGCGAGGCGATGGTTCCTGGCGAAATGCCAAAATCGATTCTTGTTATGGGTTCAGGCGCGATTGGGATTGAGTTTGCGAGCTTCTACCGCACGATGGGGGCCGAGGTGACGGTCGTAGAATTGCAAGACCGCGTGATGCCGGTTGAGGATGAAGAAATCAGCAAATTCGCGCAAAAGCAGTTTGAAAAACAAGGCATGAAAATCATCACCAGCGCGGTGGTAAAAGAGCTGAAAAAAGGGAAGAACAACGTCACCGCCGTGGTCGAGAAAGACGGCAAAAAACAGGAGATCACCGTGGATCGCGTGATTTCCGCCGTGGGCATTGTTGCCAACACGGAAGGCTTGGGGCTTGAGGGCACCAAGGTGAAGCTCGAGCATGGGCGCATTGTGGTCGATAGCAACTGCCAAACGCATGAGCCGGGTATCTATGCGATTGGTGACATCACCGGTGCGCCATGGTTAGCCCACAAAGCGAGCCACGAGGGTACGATCGCTGCCGAGCATATTGCTGGCGGCCACCCGCACAGCATGAAGCGCGAGAATATTCCCGGCTGTACCTAT
>CAZOFC010000168.1:0-4320 GCA_964578965.1 uncultured Azospirillum sp. | reverse complement strand
GTCATCGACCAATCGGCTGAGGGCGCGCAATTCTTTGGCCTTGCCATCAGCCATGATTACGACACGCTGTATGTCGCCGATTTTGGTGCGGCACCTGCCATCAAGGTATTCGATGGTGCGTTTGCCCCGCGCAATGTGCATTTCGATATGCCGTTCGATGAGAACGAAAATGGCAAGGTGGATGCCGGCGAGTTCGCGCCCTTCAACGTGCAGGCCCTAACCACGCCAGCGGGCGATCATCATATTTTCGTGACCTATGCAAAAACACAATCCTGCCCAAAGGCTGAGGTCAAGCGCGGGGTTTGCAAAGCGGGAGAAATATTCGCAGGCGAAGAGGATACGAGCAAACCCGGCTATGGCCGGTTGGCCGAGTTCACCGAGGATGGTGAGCTGGTAAAAATCTGGGCGGATGGCGGGAAGCTGAGTGCGCCATGGGGTCTTGCCTTCGCGCCCGCGAATTTCGGTAAACTTTCGAACACGCTGCTCGTCAGCAATTTTGGCGATGGCACCATTGCGGCCTTCGATGCGGATAGCACGGCGTTTGTCGATGTGCTGCGCAATGCCCGTGGCAAACCCGTGGTGATCGAGAAAATCTGGGGCATTCTGTTTGGCAACGGCGAAAGCCTGGGCGATAGCAACGCGCTCTATTTCGCCGCCGGGCCGAATGACGAGAAGGACGGGGTGTTCGGCAGCCTGCGGGCCATCCCACGCTAAACACAATAGCTATCTTGTAGTTTTTACACTCCCAGCTCTATGAATCAGTCATTGCGAGGAGCCCCGCGACGAAGCAATCCACCTGCTTTCTTTGCGTGGCCAAGATGGATTGCTTCGCTATGCGCTCGCAATGACGTGTTCAATGATTCCCAAGTTGAATAGCTAATACAGCGTGACAAAAAGGCGCATCGCGCTATTATTGTCCCATGAATCAAGTTGTCGCATCTGCCTTGCCAAACCGCTGGCTTTACATCGATTTTAACAGCTATTTTGCGAGCGTTGAGCAGCAGCTGAACCCCGCGTTGCGCGGTAAGCCCATCGCGGTCGTCGCGGTGATGACGGACGCAACCAGCGCCATTGCCGCCAGCTACGAGGCGAAGGCCTACGGCATTAAAACCGGCACGCCCATTTGGGAAGCGAAGGCCAAATGCCCCGAGCTTATTTGTGTGCTCGGGCGGCACGAGGCCTATGTGCAATTTCACACCCGCGCCATTGCCGAGGTGGAGCGCCATATCCCCGTGAGCAAAGTATGCTCGATCGATGAAATCGCCTGCCGCCTCATGAGCAATGAAAATAGCCATGAACGCGCGAGTGCGATTGCCGCAAGCATCAAGCGCGGCTTGGCTGAACGGGTGGGGGAGTATGTGAAATGCTCCATCGGTATTGCGCCCAATCGCTATCTCGCCAAAGTCGCGACCGATATGCAAAAGCCGGATGGCCTGACATTTCTGAATGCTGAAGATTTACCCCATAAACTTTACACGCTTAGCTTACGTGATCTACCCGGCATCGGCCAGAATATGGAAAAGCGCATCAATGCCCGTGGGATTTGGGATGTGAAATCCCTCTGTGCGCTTGATATTCGTCAGATGCGTACCCTGTGGGGTGGCATTTGGGGGGAGCGCATGTGGTATGAATTGCGTGGGGTGGAATTACCCGATATCGAGACCACCCGTGGCAGCGTTGGCCATAGCCATGTACTGTCTCCCGAACTGCGGCACCCCGAAAAAGCCCGCTATGTGGCTAGGCGTCTAACCCTGAAAGCCGCCAGCCGCTTGCGCCGTTTGGGCTACGAGGCGAGGGCGATGACATTCTCGATGCGTATCGAAGATGGCCCGCGCTATGGAGCCGAGGCCCATTGTATGGCCGCCAGTGATAGCCTGACGTTTCTTCACCTCCTCGATACTATGTGGGCGCATCTGCTGCGTCAGGCAGGGCGGGGCATCCGCATCAAAAAACTATCGGTGACCCTGACCCATCTCACCCCCATGGGCAGCACGCAGCAGGATTTATTCGCACCGCTTAGCACCCAGCAGTCGCATCAGCGCGCGAAGGCGGAGCGCATGTCAAAGGCGCTGGATGTGTTAAACCAGCGCTTTGGGCGCGATACGGTCGCGGTTGGTATGTTGCCCACACAGGGCCGTAGTTTTTCTGGCACTAAGATCGCTTTCACGCGCATTCCCGATGCGGAAGAGTTCCTCGAATGATGCGGGTTGTATGTTGGTGTAATCTGCTGCATAGTCGCGCACGAGAGACAACCCATCACAGCACGGAGTTCTGCCATGAAGTCTAGAGCGATTCTTTACACCAGCGCGGTAAGCATCATGCTTGCTACAAGCCCAGCCTACGCCACGCACCAAGGCGCACCACATGCCGATGAGGCGGTCGCAGAAATCGACCACAACATCATGCAGGATTTCGACCCCAACGCCTTCGAAGATGCGGAATCGGATGTGACGATTGTTTCACCACCGGACCCAAAAACCGTAGGTAAGCCGCGGCCAAAAGCGAAGAAAAGCAAAGTGCCTGCCAAAGAAATCCCCCTGATTGATGTGAGCCACGAAGGCCGCAGCAGCGATGATGTGAGCTATGTAACGGGCGGCGTTGGTAAGGACGAACGCGCGGCCATCGAAGCCTCGAAAGCGGATTACAACCTCTATGTATTGAGCGCGAGCACCAGCGGTGAATTTGTAGGCGATACGCGCGTGGTGATTACCCGCACGGGTGCAGGCGAAGCCGAGGAAGTGCTGAACGTGGATAGCGGGCCGCTGCTGTATGTGCGCCTGCCAGCGGGCAGCTATAAACTGGTGGCAAGCCTTGGGGATGTGACCAAGGAGCAAACTTTCACCGTGAATGCGAAGGGCAAGCCTTCCACCATTCGCCTCAGCTGGAAAACAGTTGAATAGTTAGCTGCTGCTCGATTTACTCTCTAGCTCCAGCCAGCGATTCTCGGCATCTTCGAGCTTTTTTTGTGCGCGCGTAAAATAGCGTAGCGTGCGATCAAACAGCTGCGGGTCGCGGGTATAAAGTTCCGCATCCGCCATGAGCAATCGCAGCGGCTCGATTTCTTTTTCGAGCGCAGCAATCGTTGCGGGCAGTTTTTTCAGTTCGTGCAGCTCGGTGAAGCTGAGTGTTTGGCTTGTTGGTTTCGCAGGCGTGGCCTCGGCGGGTGTTGGCGCGGCTTGGGTTGGTATGGCTGCTTTTGCTTTGTGTTTTTTGGGCTTTGTTTTTGCTTCTTTCGCTTCAAGGTAATCCGAATAACCACCGATGTAGGAGTCAATCTGCGCAGCACCTTCAAAGGCTAGCACTTCCGTCACCGTACGGTCGAGAAAGTCGCGGTCATGGCTGACGATGATAAGGGTGCCCTGATAGTTTGCCAAAATCTCCTGCAACATGTCGAGCGTATCCATATCGAGGTCGTTCGTTGGCTCATCCAGGATCATCAGATTGCCGGGGTTGATGAGGGTGCGCGCCAACAGCAGGCGGTTCTGCATGCCGCCGCTTAAGGTGCCCACTTCATCCTTCGCGCGCTTGGGGTCGAACAGAAAATCCTTCAGGTAAGCGGCAACATGGCGGTGTTTGCGGTTCTCGCCACTGCCGATATAGACATAATCGCCATTGGGGGCGAGGGTGTGCCACAGCGTGTTCTTGGGGTCGAGGGCGGCGCGGTGCTGGTCGAAATACGCAAGCTCAATCTTCTTGCTACGAAACACCAAGCCGGAATCGGGCTCAAGTTCACCAATCAGCATTTTAAGGAAGGTCGATTTACCCGAGCCATTGCGGCCCAAAATGCCGATGCGGTCACCCTTCACAATCCGCCGCGAAAAATTATCGAGAATCTTAATCTGCTTGCCGTCACGCGTGAAGGTTTTGCTCACCCCCTTGAACTCGGCAACAATCTTGCTCGCCGGGGTGGGCTTCAGGGGGTCGATATCTATCGCCTGAATTTTGGCGTTGTAAGCGGCTTTATCGGCTTTCAGTTTATCGCGCAGGCGGTGCAGCTCGTTCATGCGTCGCATATTACGTTTGCGCCGCGCGGTCACGCCGCCTTGCGTCCAATCCAGCTCCTGTTCCAGCTTCTTTTGCATGTTGGCCAACGTACGCGCTTCGGATTCGAGAATCTGCTCGGCCCATTCATCAAACCCGGCATAGCCCACAGGGCAACTGCGCACCGTGCCATGGTCGATCCAAAATACGCGGTGGGTGAACGCATTCAGAAACGCTCTATCATGACTGACACAAATAATGGCGCTTCGGGTGCGTGCCAAAAATTGTTCAAGCCATAAGGTCGCCTCAAGGTCGAGATGGTTGGTCGGTTCAACGAGC
>CAZOFC010000167.1:0-4382 GCA_964578965.1 uncultured Azospirillum sp. | reverse complement strand
CCGCGGATTTTAGGCTACATGACATCGCGCACTATGCCGCATGGTATGGCCATGCCCACCGCGCCACCGATTTACAAAAAGAAGCGGTCTACGGCATCACCGAATTCGCGCGCGGGGCGATTAAAACTGCGCGCCTGGTGGCCAACCCTGGCTGCTACCCCACCTGCTCGCTGCTGCCGCTTATTCCTCTCATGGAAGCGAGGCAAATCGATCCCGACCATATTTGCATCAACGCGCTCTCAGGCATCTCGGGTGCTGGGCGCAGCGCCAAGCAGGAAATGCTCTTTACCGAGCTTGATGGCGGCGTCTCGGCCTACGGCGTGGGCCATCACCGCCACATGGCGGAAATCGAGCAGGAGCTGACGAAAGTATATGCGCAATACAAACGCGAGCAGGGCGAGCCAGCCATGAGCCCGCGAAGCGGCGCGAAGCAATCGCCAGCAGGCGATTTTGCTGAGCATCCAATAATCATCTCCTTCACACCTCATCTAGTGCCCATGCCGCGCGGGATGCTTGCGACCATCACCACCCGGTTGGTGAATGGGGCAACGGTTGAATCCGCGCGCGACGCCCTCATGAAACAGTATGCGAATGAGCCATTCGTCACCGTGCTTGGCTCAGGCAGCCCCTCAAGCCATCAGGTGCGCAGCACGAACCAATGCGTCATCGCCGTGCATAAAGGCCGCTTACCGGGTGAACTCATCCTCGTTTCGGTGATTGATAATCTGGTGAAGGGGGCCTCGGGCCAAGCGCTACAAAATGCGAACCTCATGTTCGGGCTACCGGAGACGACGAATCTGGAACTAACGGCGGTGTTCCCGTAAGAGTCTAGGCTACTGACATTTCACCTTCGATGAACCAGTCATGGTCATCACCGACTGGCAATGTGTGTCCGAAGCGGCGGCCACGGACGCCGAATACCAATAGGTATTCATATCAAGCTTGGCCACAGTTTCTGGTTTACTGCAGCCAGTCATCGCTACTAAGACTAATAGGGTATATTTCGTCATTCGCATGAGAATCACATACCACAAGTTGAACCTTTTTTCTAGTTAAATCAACCGTCAGTATATTGCACTGCAACATTTAGTTGTATGAGGAACCGTATGACCCCACATTCTGGTGCTATCATTTTGCCCTATCATGGCATCTGGCCCACCATTCACCCCGATGCGTGGATCGCCCCAGGCGCAGTGGTGATTGGCGATGTGCATGTCGGCGCGTTCAGCAACATCTGGTTTGGGTGTGTGGTGCGCGGCGATGTGAACACAATCCGTATCGGCGAGCGCACGAACATTCAAGATGGCACGATTGTGCATGTCACCCGCAAGACCGGGCCGACCAGCATTGGCTCGGGCATCACCATTGGCCATCAGGCCCTGCTGCACGCCTGCACCTTGATGGATGATTGCTTCATCGGCATGGGGGCAACGATTATCGATGGGGTGGTGGTGGAACCGGGCGCATTTGTAGCGGCGGGTTCCGTGGTCACGCCCAATAAGCGTGTTCCCTCAGGCCAAATGTGGGGCGGCAACCCGGCCAAATATATGCGCGATTTAAAGCCCGAAGAAGCGGCGTTCATCCCCATCAGCGCCCAGAATTATGTCGATTTAGCGGCGGAATATCGATGATAGAATGGGCCAAAGAGGCCCCTTCCATCAACCCTAAATACTATAGCTTTCGCCATACTCCTCGCGCTGGGCAGCAAGGGAGGCCAGCTCCGCAATCAGCCCAAGCGCACCAAAGGTGCATTCGCGCATCGCCACTTTGCCGGCCTCGCCCTCGTCGCACATGCCAACAAAGCGCATGCCCGTGGCATTAAGATTATTCTGCGCGTCGCGCGCATCATTCACGCGGTAGGCACCGCCCACCGCATGGCCATCGACCAGATACATCATCGGCTCGGCCGGGGCCGCCTCGATGCGATCGATGGTCGGGATACCCTCTTGGATGATGACCTCGGTCGATTGCACGCCTTCTTTGATGACGTTCATTTTGTTGCGGATTTTTTTGTTGATCTCAAGAATCTCTTCACCGGATTTCACGGTCATGATGCCCATGCCATAGGTGCCGGAATCTGACTTCACATAGACATACGGCTCATCCGCGATGCCGTAGCGCTCGTAGTGGGTACGGATTTTGTGCAGCACTTTCTCCACCCCCATCGCCACACATTCAAGCCCCTGACGCTCGCTGAAATTGACACGCCCGCATTTATGCTGTTCGGGCGTAATCAGCCACGGGTCAATCGCAAACGCCGTGGCAAACTCATGGGCAAGCTTGGCATAGGCCTCAAAGTAAATCGATTTGCGCCGCCGGTGCCAGCCAAGGCTGGGCCGTGGCACAATCGGTTGCGCCACCCCGCGCAATAATTCCGGCAGGCCCGAGGTAAGGTCGTTATTGAGCACAATCAGGTGCGGGCAAAAGGCGCTGGCGGTTTTCAGCAAACTGCCTTCGCGCGTAAGCGGCATTTCGCGCAAAATCTCACCGGCGGAATTGGCCACCTCGATTGGTGCGTCGGTCGCCGCTAAACTTCCTAGCTCCACCTCACAGCCGGTTGCGCGCAAAATGGATAGGAGCGCCGTGAGGTTATCAATATAGCCCGTATTGCGCGTATGATTCTCAGGGATGACGAGAATGCGCTTCACTTCCTGATAGCGGCTAAGCCGCGCCGCTACCCGCGCCGTCGCGCGCGAACGCGCCGCCGCCGAAAGCTGGTTGAACCCGGCGGGAAACAGGTTGGTATCAACGGGTGCGATCTTATAGCCCGCATGGCGCACATCCACCGATGAGTAGAACGGCGCGCCGGATTCCATGCGTCTGGCGTCCATCCACGCCGCAATCTCCGCCCCGCGTGTTTCAGCAAGCTGTTTTAACACATCCATCACGGGTGTCGCGGCGCTATCGGGTAAAACGGCGAGGGATGTCATCAATCTTCTCCTTTGGGCAAAAACCGTGGGCGCTCGGCCCAGTCGCCCCATGCCTGCATGGTGAGTGCGCATAAGGTAATCACTGCCGTATCCGCACGCAAGATGCGCGGGCCCAAACCCACCCCGATGGCTGATTTTACGCGCGCCAGTGCGGCAAATTCGTCCATCGTGAAGCCCCCCTCGGGGCCCACCAATACAGCCCACTTAGCGTCATTGCGAACCGAAGGTGAAACAATCCAGCGCGCCGACTCTTCGGCGCTGGTGTCTTTTTTTGTCTGGATTGCCGCGTCGGCTTCGCCTCCTCGCAATGACGAGAAAACATCGATTATCGATGCGCTCGCCCCACTCTCATCGCCATAAATAAGCGGCATATCGGCGGGCCAATCGCCGAGCAGATTGAGCAGTTTCACCGGCTCGCGGATTTCAGGCCAATCGATGCGCTCGCATTGCTCGGCCGCTTCGCGCGCCATTGCCTCAGCCCGCGCGAGGTTGATCTTATCAACGATCGTGCGTGCGGTGATGACGGGTTGTAGCACGGTCGCCCCAAGCTCAGTCGCTTTTTCGATGATGGTTTCAAGCCGCCCGCCTTTGATGGGCGCAAAACAAACGGTTAAGTTTATGCCGCGCGCAGATGGCGGGCGCTGGTTCGCGCCTGGCCGTAAACACTCCATCACCGTAAGCGTCACCTCTTTTTTTCGGATATTGCTAATCTCGGCGCGCCACTCGCCATCCGTCCCATTGAATAAGGCGAGGTCATGGCCCTCTTTCAGGCGCAGCACCTGCGCGAGGTAATGCGCGGCATTATCGTGCAATGTCACCTGCGCCTTTGCTTCAAGCGCAGCATCAACAGCAAGGCGGTAGCGGGGTTTGCTCATAGACTCGTGAATCGTGAATAGTGAATCGTAAGTAGTGGTAGCACAGAATCGCATGCATCTACAATTCACGATTCACTATTCACGAGTCACGATTCACCCTATAACTGCTGCATGAAACTCACGCCTTACATCCACCTTACCCGGCTTGATAAACCGATTGGCATCTGGCTGCTATTCTTCCCCGCTGGCTGGGCGGTGGCTTTTGCAAGTGAGGTAAGCGGCGGACTGCTCATGCTGCTCATGCTGGTGGGTGCCGCCATTACCCGCTCCGCCGGGTGCATTTTGAATGACCTTGCGGACCGCAAGCTCGATGCCAAGGTCGAGCGCACACGTAACCGCCCACTGGCCAGCGGTGCGATGAAACCATGGCAGGCGATTGCTCTGCTGGCGGTGCTGCTGGTTGCGGCGCTCGCGCTTGCGCTCATGCTTCCCTTGACCGTTCTCACGCTGGCATTGCTGGCACTACCGATGATTGCCGCCTACCCGTTCATGAAGCGCATCACCTGGTGGCCGCAGCTATTTTTGGGACTCACCTTCAACCTTGGCGCACTGATGGGCTGGGCCGCGACGGGTGCCC
>CAZOFC010000166.1:0-4388 GCA_964578965.1 uncultured Azospirillum sp. | reverse complement strand
CCACCGAAACGCCAAGACGTTTCGACTCCCCCTCAAGGGAGGAGTGAAGAAGAGTTGACTCCCTCAACACATAGGCGCCTTTGGCACATAAGTTTTCAGCCACAAACTCATTGCGATAATGCGGCAATGCTTGGCGCGTGAGCGCAAGGATGCTCGGCGTTTTGGGCGAGCCCACCGCAAGCTGCCAGCATTCAAGCGTCTCCGTCGCATCGCACGGGCGGAAGACATTCAGGTTTGGCATGGCACGCAACACCGCAAGATGCTCCACGGGTTGGTGCGTTGGCCCGTCCTCGCCCAAACCAATCGAGTCATGGGTCATCACATAAATGACGCGTTGTTCCATCAGCGCACTCAGGCGAATCGCCGGGCGGCAATAATCCGTGAATACAAGGAAGGTGCCGCCGTACGGGATGAACCCACCATGCAGCGCAATGCCGTTCATGGCCGCTGCCATTGCGTGCTCGCGCACACCATAATAGACATAGCGGCCAGCATAATTCTTGGCATCGAACGCCACCATGGGTTTGGTTTTGGTGTTGTTACTGCCGGTTAAATCGGCACTGCCACCCAGCAGTTGTGGCAACTGCGGCACCAGCACCTCAAGCGCGTTCTGGCTTGAAACACGGGTTGCTTCTTTGGGCTTAGTCTCAGCCAGCAGTTGCTTTTGCTTGGCCACCGCTTCCACCCACGCTGTTCCCAAATCCCCTGCAATGCGGGCGCTGAAATTGTCTTTTTTGTCCGAAGCGGCGAAACGTTTTTCCCACGCGGCATATTCCTGCGCGCGCGCCTGCGCGGCCTCTCGCCACGCGGTCAGAATATCGGAGGGGATTTCAAATGGCTCCGCATTCCAACCAAGCGCCTTGCGTGCCCCGGCAATTTCCTCTGCCCCCAAAGGCGAACCATGGCTCGAGTTCTTGCCCGCTTTGGTGGGCGCGCCTTTGGCAATGGTGGTGCGGCAGGCAATCAAGGTTGGTTTGTCGCTTTTCTGAGCGCTGGCAATGGCGGCGTGGATGGCCTTTTCATCATGCCCATCCACGGCAAGCGTGTTCCAGCCCAGCGCTGCAAAGCGCGCGCATTGGTCGTCACTCACCGTCATGCTCGTTGGGCCGTCGATACAAATCCGGTTATCATCCCAAAGCACAATCAGCTTGTTCAGTTTAAGGTGCCCCGCGAGGGATGCCGCTTCGTGGCTGATGCCCTCCATCAGGCAGCCATCGCCTGCAATCACATAGGTAAAGTGATTCACGAGCGTATCGCCAAACTCGGCGTTCAGTGCACGCTCCGCCATCGCGAAGCCCACCGCATTGCTGATGCCTTGGCCTAGCGGCCCGGTGGTGGTTTCAATGCCCGTGGCGTGGCCATATTCAGGGTGACCCGCCGTTTTAGCACCCCACTGGCGGAAGTTTTTAATCTCATCGAGCGTCATGTCGGCATAGCCGGTCAAGTGCAGCAGCGAGTAGAGCAACATGCTGCCATGGCCCGCCGAGAGAATGAACCGATCCCGATCCGGCCAGTGCGGGTGCTTCGGGTCATAGCGCAAAAAATCACGGAACAGGACGGTCGCCACATCGGCCATGCCCATTGGCATGCCGGGGTGTCCGGATTTGGCTTTTTCCACCGCATCCATCGACAGGGCGGCAATCGCATTGGCCATATCGGCATGCGTGACAGGGCTGGTCATAGGCAGATTCTTTGCTGGCTGGTTCATGTCGCACTGCTTACACGGCAGGTTCAGCGCGCGCAAGAATGATTCGACACTGTTCGACATCATCCCCCCACTGTCACCCCGGCTTTACGCCGGGGTCCAGCTTTAAATTTTTCTTTTTATGAAGATGGATCCCGGGACAAGCCCGGGATGACGGGAGCCTATGCGACAAAGCCGCATGGCTTACCGTCAGTTATACACACCCGTGCAAGCGTCGTTGCAATCGCGTGGTCGATATGATTACTTCGACCCAACAACAAACCACTATCCGCTGGCGCTCACGCGTCAGTAAAGGATGAGGGAAGCATGACAAGCAACGAAAAAATAACGCTAAATGAAGCTATTGCGGCGATGGAGCAGGCCTATGCCCGCCTGAGTGCTGCGACCGACATCGCCGTGCAGGAGCGCGAGCAATCCGCGTTAAGGCGCGAGGCCGCACAAGCCGAAATCAGTGCTTCGTGGCAGGCGCATACTGCCCAGCTTGAGACCTCACTGACGCAGGCGACTTCTGAAAATGAGTTCCTGAAACAGGATAATCTGCGCCTGAGCAATCAGCTCCAGCAGCTCCAACGTGACTATCTGGAACTGCAAAAAACCGCAGGCGAAGTCGTCGGCCGGTTGGATAGCACGGTCGCCCAGCTTGATTTACTCTTGGAGCACTAAGCATGAAAACGGTGAACGCATTCGTCTATGGTAAAGAATACACCCTCGCCTGTGATGCTGGGCAGGAGCAACATCTCGCCAAGCTGGTGACCGAGGTTAATGCGCGCATTGCCCAGCTTGAAAAAGCCGTTGGCAAACTGCCCGAGCCGCTGATGTTGCTCTATACCACCCTGATGGTGGCGGATGAACTGCACGACACCAAACGCGACCTCACCCGCACACGCGACGAGCTGGCCGCGACGCGTGAGCACATGGCCCAATCCGGGGATGATGCACGTTTGGCAGCACTTGAGGATGAAGTGGCCGGCAACCTCTTTGCCATCGCCAGCCGGATTGAGGGTTTGGCCGATAAGCTGGCGGCATAAGAAAGTGCCTAGTTATTAGTGCCTTGTGCCTAGAAAAAAATCCGATTCACACAGCGCTGTGCTATCTTTCCTGACTCGGCACTAGGCACCAAGCACTAGGCACTTGTGAAAACAGCGTTGTTACACTACACTAACTGCGAATGGTACTGCTGAGCAGGTGCAGGTGCTGCATTACTCCGGACCGACTATCTCTTCATGGGGAACTGTCCCTGTCTTGCACCCTTGGTGCTTGGCATATGGTGCCCACCTGTACAAACGGGTCACGAGAGAATCATATCACCCACGGCGTTGGTGGTTCCATTCATCTATTTCATGCAAATGAAATAGATGAAGCTCTGATTGCGCCCGAAATTTTTTCCTAAAAATTTCATGGCGCGCCGCTTCGCGGGCTGATGGCTCGTTCGGCCTACTGGCCTCACCTCTGACTCAATGGTATGATGGCAGTACAGCCGTGCGTAGCGCTATGCGCGAGCCGCGCAGCGGAGGGGGTTTGGGGGTGATACCCCCATCAGGAGCGAAGCGCTTACAGGCTACTGAACGACAGGTAACTCCGCAGGCATGGCTTGCGCCACGGTTGCATTTACGGGCGGCACAATGCGCCCGACCACCCGGCCCTGCACATCCGTGATGCTACCACCGCTGATCGGGTCCATCTCGACCACGCCAAAATGCACGCCCTTATCATCGACCATGTTGAAACGCTGGGTGAGATTTCCGGTTTTCACTTCCGCTTTGCCACAGGCGCCAAGGGCTACGGCAGTGACAGTGAGCAGACAGATAGTTTTAAGACTTGTGCGGCGCATGATGAACCTCGTGTGATGGTGGAAAGCCAATTCCCAATACTCACCCTAGCAAGAGGAATTTAATAAACCGTTAAGCACCAAGAAATAAATTGCCTGCGGGCGAGGATGCCGTTGCACTGTGATAAAATCCTTCGCATACTGCGCGGATGGATCACCGCGAAACACGCGCCTTAGTCGCCGAAAAACGCAAATTGCGTGACGCTATGCTGGCGCGTCGCATGCAACTGCCTCACGCCGCCATGCTCTCGGCCAGCCAATCGGTTGCCCGCCATTTCGCCGATCACCCCATCCTTGCCTTTGCCCCCTCCTTCGCCGGCTATCGCGCCATGCGCGGCGAGCTTGATGTGATGGAGATCTTCAAGGTCATGGCTCGTTATGAAAAACAAACCTGCCTACCCTGCGTAACGGCTGAAAAATCACTCATCTATCGTACGTGGAAACTGGCCGACCCCCTCACCCGCCACGCGCTTGGCATGGAAGAGCCCCTGGCTGATGCTAAGATCATTACCCCTGCCGTTATTCTTTGCCCCTTGCTCGCCTTCGATGGCGAGGGCTATCGCCTTGGCTATGGCGGAGGCTATTACGACCGCACCATGGAAGCCATGCGTGCAGCTGTTAATCCGCCCCTGTTCATCGGCGTGGGCTTCAGCATGCAGGAAGTCGAACTCGTGCCGACCGACGCGCGCGACGCGCCACTCGACGGCGTGCTGACCGAGCTTGGCGTGAGCATGTTTTAGGTAGGTGACAGGTTTCAGGTTTCAGGTTAAAGCCTACTTAGGGCATATGGCACGCGTTTGCCACAACCACTGTAAAAGCTATCACCTTAAACCTGGAACCTGAAACCTGATATGA
>CAZOFC010000165.1:0-4425 GCA_964578965.1 uncultured Azospirillum sp. | reverse complement strand
TTAGGATGTAAAGCAGGGACACCCCCCCTGCCACCCACACGAGGCTCATCAGCGACACCGCCCCGCTGTAGAAAAACGCAATGACAAGAATCGCCCCAAGGTCATCGAAAATCGCAATCGCCAGCAGGAATATCTTGAGTGCGGGGGGCACGTGCTTGCCCGCCAGCATGAGCACGCAGACGGCAAAGGCAATATCGGTCGCCGAAGGGATTGCCCAGCCATGCTGATTTTGCGGCATCTCCTGATTGGTGAGCATGAAAACCAGCGCAGGCAGTGCCATGCCGCCAATCGCGGCAATCAATGGCAGCATAATCTGTTTGCGGTCGGTGAGAAACCCTTCGAGCATTTCGCGCTTAAGCTCCATCCCGATGATGAAGAAGAAAAACACCATCAGCACGTCTTTGACAAAATGCTGCAACGGCACCCGCGCTTCGAGCCCCCCCAGATGCATCCCCACCGGCGTTTCAATAAATGCCTGATACCACGACGCAAGCGGGCTGTTGGCGACCAGCATCGCCAACGCTGCCACGAATAGCATCACCGCACCACCGGTTGTTTCCGCTTTGAAGAAGGCAGTCAGTTTCGAGCCAAGCTGTTTCACCGCCGCCATGCGTTCCATTCCTTTTCTGCTTTCACTGGCATCCACTACGCATACACCATATATACTGCATCGCATCACGTTTTTTGCGCATCGCAGGTGAAGTATGCCGAGTTCTAAAACTATCGCTATCATCGGGGCCGGGCCAAGCGGTCTATTCGCGGCTGAGCGACTGGCCGCGGCAGGCCACCGTGTCACCCTCTATGATCAGATGGCAACGCCTGCGCGCAAATTCCTCATCGCCGGGCGCGGCGGCCTCAACCTCACGCACAGCGAACCGCTTGATGCGTTCATCCATCGCTACGGTGCTGCGGCGGAATGGCTGGCCCCCTCCATCCATGCTTTCACGCCGGAGGATCTGCGCCGCTGGTGCGAAGGCCTTGGCGTTGAAACCTTTATTGGTAGCTCGGGCCGCGTGTTTCCGCGCAGCATGAAAGCCGTGCAGCTACTACGCGCGTGGCTTCAACGGCTTGATGGACTGGGTGTGCGTTATATCCCGCGTCATCGCTGGTTCGGGTGGGAGGGCGATGCCCTCGCCTTTGCCGATACAAACCGCCACACCATGCATGTTGAGGCCGACGCCACCCTGCTGGCACTGGGCGGGGCTTCCTGGCCGCGCCTTGGCTCCGACGGTGCATGGACGCGCATCCTTGCCGCTAAGGGTATCGCCATTACGCCGCTGCGCCCCGCCAACTGCGGCTTCACCGTTGCGTGGAGCGCGTATATGCGCGAAAAATTTGCGGGCGTTCCCCTCAAGCCCGTCAGCATCACCCATGCGGGTATCACCCGTCAGGGCGAAGCGATGATCACCGAACACGGTATCGAGGGCGGCGTGATGTACGCACTTTCCTCGGCGTTGCGCGAAGCGATTGCGCAGGTAGGCAGCACCACCATCCATCTTGATCTGCGCCCGGCGATGACGCATGACGCGCTTACGCAAAAACTTCAAGGCCGCGGTAATAAATCGCTGCCCAGCTTTTTGCGCAGTGCCGGCTTTGCACCGCTTGCCATTGCCTTGCTGCATGAGCTCATTGCGCCCACCACGCTTAAAACCGCGAGTGCACCTGCCCTTGCCGCGCACCTCAAACAGCTACCCCTCACCCTCACTGGCACCAGCAGCATGGCACGCGCCATCTCAAGTGCGGGCGGCATCGCACGCGAGGAACTGACGGATGCGTTCATGCTGCGCAAAAAACCCGGTATGTTCGTGGCCGGTGAAATGCTCGATTGGGAAGCCCCAACGGGCGGCTATTTGCTGCAGGCCTGTTTCAGCACCGCCGCACATGCAGCGCAGGGTATGCTGAGTTATTTAGGCAATGATAAGGCGGCTTGCCTCAACGGTTCACACTGATGAGATGCTCAAGCTCGGTATAGAGCTCGGCACCCAAGCCTTCGCGCTCTTTGATGCCTTGCGCAAAGATCACCGTCAGCACCTGAATATGTTTTTCAATGACGACCAGATGGCGTTGGTTCGTCGGGATGAAATCAATGCTCAAGAATAGATAGAGCAGCCGCGCCACATCGCTGGCCATGCGGTAGCCGAACGTACCCGCGCGCGATTTGATGGAAAGTGCAGCTTCCTTTAAATTCTCAAACGCAAAGGAAGAGTAGTCACCCCTGAGCGATTGAATCGATGTCTGCATCAGGCCTAAATCTTCGCGCACCCACTGCATCGCATCCTGTGCCAGCGCATCAATCGCCTGCTGCGCCTGCTGCAGTATATCTGGCGTAATTAATCCTGCCAGTGGTTGGCTGCCAAGCGATAGGCTATTACGCAGGCTATTATCGGGTAACAATAGCACGGGCGAACTCGTCGGTTCTTTTTTCAGCGCCTCGCGTGAAAAGCTCGAGGTGGTCGGCATCAGCGTGCGTCGGTCTTGCACTCCGATGGGTGCTGCCCCGCGGCGGCGGCGCTCGGGGCCCGTATAGCTCTTGGCAATCACAAACCCGCGCGGATGATCGACCATCTGTTCGATGCGCTTGAATAAGGTCTGGGCGGAGAATGGCTTGACCACAAACTCGGTGATGCCCACATCCCGCGCCGCCTCAACGTCGTTGATTTCACCACGCCCAGTCAGCATGATGATGGGCAACGAACGATTCGGTGAATCCGGACTCGTGCGCAGATACCTCACCAGTTCGACACCGTTACTGCCCTTGATATCCCACTCCGTGATCAAAAACCCAATCGCTTGCGAGCGGATGGCCTGGATCGCATCTTCACTCGAGCGCACATGCGTCACATGCACAAAGCCCATCGCACGCAGATTGTGAATCACCGCTTGCGCCAAACAGGCATCAGCATCGGCAATCAACACGTTTACCTTGCGAAAATTTGGCTTCTTACTCATCGCGATCGTGACTCATTACAGCCCTGGCAGGCTTAGGGGTTAATTCACCACTTCCTGCGTCACGCGATTGCGCCCTGCATTCTTTGACATGTAAAGCGCGGCATCAGCGCGTGCGATGAAGGTCGGAATCGAATCACTCGCCGGGCGAAATGCTGCCACCCCAATCGATACCGTAATGACGCCGAAATTCTCACCCGTAGTTTTACGCTTAAGCTCTTTACCCGCGATTGATTTACGGATCGCTTCCGCGACGACGGCAGCGCCCTGCAACGGCGTGTTAGGCAGGATAACCGAGAATTCCTCCCCGCCATAACGGGCGACACAATCCTTGCCTTTCAGCGTATCGGTCAGGGTTTTGGCCACAATTTTCAGCACTTCATCGCCGATGAGATGGCCGAAATTATCGTTAAAATGTTTGAAATGGTCGATATCGATCATCAGCAGGCTAAGAGCGATATTTTCCTGTTTCGCCGTATTCACCGCTTCTTGCAGGCGGCGGTCGAAGGCTTTGCGGTTGTAGGTGCCGGTGAGGAAATCACGTTCCGCTTCCGTCATCGCACGCGCAAGGCTCTCGCGCAGTTCGGTGATTTCATGCTGCGCACCAGCCAACTGCGAGCTCATGCTGTCACTCGAATTCTGGATGCTTTGCGCACCTTGTAGCAGGGTGTTTGCCAGCATGCGCACCATTTCTTCGCTGGCCCCTTCATCAAGGCCCTGCATACGCTGCGATACCTCCTGGCTGATCGCCGTCGTTTCCCCGGCGAAGCTTGCCACATTTTGCATAATATCCGAAAGCAGGCGCTTCGCATTCGCCGTGGTTTCATGCATTACCTGCGCCTGGCGCTCAGCGATGTAGGTATGGTAGAGTTGCTCAAGAAACGGTTCCGTCAGCGGCGTTTTAGCCGCAATCGCCGCATCAATTTCCTTCACAAGGCCACTGGGTTGGCCACCCGCACAGGCAAAAAACAGCGCGTAGTTCTGGGGGGTCGGCATCACTTTCAACGAGCTCATCATGCCCATGGCGCGCTCGCCATAGACCGCAGCCTGTGACATTGCTTTCACCGGCTGCGTTGCTGAGGATGATTTTGGTATTACAGACATGTAATGTAGCATAGCTTTGCACACACGCCCGTCAAGGCCTTTGCCGCCCGTATCTGGCCATGCCTTGGGGACGCAAAATCACCTCTAGCCGCTGCTAATTACTTGCAAAATCGGGCAAGCGTGGCAAAATCAACCGCTTACGCTTAACCCTAGGTTTATGAAAGCCCGCAACCGTGCATCCACGACCCACCCTTGCCGTTTCAACCCCTCCCTCCCTCCGCAGCTGACGAAACACCGCCGCGGGTTGCTTTGGCGCCACAGGTGAAGCCCAAGATCATGCGTCGCCCGGCACAGTTTTCCTCCCCAGCATCGGCCCCCCGCAAACAATAACACCACACCCGACCTGCGGCTCGACGCACCACAGGCAGCGCCGCA
>CAZOFC010000164.1:0-4439 GCA_964578965.1 uncultured Azospirillum sp. | reverse complement strand
GGGGCTTCGCGCCCCCTTTATGCTGCGAGTCTTGTTATAATTCTGCTGCTTGTGTAGTTGATTTTATGTTGTACTATGAGTAGGCAATCTGGCGCGTGAGTTCGAAAAGCGTTCGCTACGCGCCGCCATTATTATGGCAATCTTCGGAACCACTTGCTGAGATTAAACTTCGGTAGGTTCGCAAATACGCTGTTTTATTATCAGAACTTCACATGTTGTTGATTTAGTGATTTTTTTTAGGTTCGAATCTCGAATGCGATTCTTATACTAAAATTTCCTGAACTATTCTTTTTAGCTTTGGAATCACCTCTTTCTCAAACCACGGATTTTTCTTCAGCCAGATGTTATTGCGCGGGCTGGGGTGCGGCAGTGGCAAAAGCTTTGGCCAATATTCTTCCCACGCGCGAACCGTTTCGGTGAGGTTGGCTTTTTGGCGCGCGCCTAGATGCCAATCCTGCGCGTATTGGCCGATGACGAGCGTAAGTTCAATATTCGGCAGTTGTGCCAGCAGCTTTTTGCGCCAATGCGCGGCGCATTCGGGCCGCGGCGGTAAATCGCCCGATTTGCCCGTGCCGGGGTAGCAAAACCCCATAGGCAGGATGGCGATTTTTGTGGGGTCGTAGAATGTCTCGCGGGTCACGCCCATCCAGCTTCGCAGCCGTTCGCCGCTCGCGTCATCGAACGGTACACCGCTGGTATGCACGCGCCCGCCCGGTGCCTGCCCGGCGATGAGGATTCTGGCGCTCGGGTGTATTTGAAACACGGGGTGCGGGCCAAGCGGCAAATGCGCGGCGCATATCGTGCAGGCTTTGGCTTCGGCGATGAGGCGTTTAAACGTACCTGTCAAAACCATACGCACCTTACGAGATGAGAAGAAACCCAGCGATAATTATGCTACACGTATACGTGCGAAGGGTAGAACATGCATACGTGATAGCAATAAGAACATCATTCGCAGCAGCACGCACGGATTAAACCATAGAGGGGCGTTTATTCGCCAGCAACGCTTTTGCACTTTCAAGCGCAACACGTAACGACAGCGCAAACAGCCCCACATCTTTGAGCAAAAACTGCCCTGTCTCCGCAGTGATGGCCGGAAAGCCTAAATTGGGTTCAATCACGCCGGGGGTTGAAAATAGCATGCAGATCGTGGTCATGAATAACCCCGCCGAGAGCACACCGCCAAAGAACGACAAGCGTGGTGAAATTACGCGGCCCAGAATCAACAGCCCGACGCTGATTTCGATGACACCCAAAAAGTTAGAAAACCCTTGCACCGAGAAAAACCCGTACATCCAGGAAATGAACCAGCTATGCTCGACCAGGCCTTTGATGCCCGCCGCTTCGTAGGCGGTAAATTTCATGCCGCCAAAGGTAAAGTAAATGATTGGCAGGGCGATATAAGGAATCACGTGCACGAACTTCTCACCCAGCTGCCCAAGGGGGCTGTGAAAAAAGTTGGTTAAAAACTGAATGAGGAAATCGTTTTTCATGTCGGTACCTATGGGGGTTTGGGATTGTTGATTGAAACAATGGTGGCCGCGTTTAGGGTGCTTGCCGAAAAAGTGAAGCAGGCGCTTTTTAGGGCGCCTGCTCGGTAGCGTGAACAACTAAAGTTCGGAAGGTGCTTTGTCCTTAACCGAGGCCCAGTTCACATCGGCTTTTTTGATGTTGCCTGGGATGTCAAGCGCCCACTTAAGCGATACTGGGCGGCTTAGGTTTAGATAGAGCTTGCCATCCACAATTTTCCAAACGGTAGGATCGGAGATGAATTTTTTGTTCACCGAAACACCATACGCACACCAGCCACCATATTGTGGCAGGTATTTTTCTGGATTGGCTTCGAACAGTTTTTTATGTTCGTCGTTGGCGAACAGATAGTTGACGCCGTTATTAACTACCACATGGTCGCCGTTACCTTTGACGGGTTTGCCATCGGTGAAATAGCCGACCACGTCATAGCCTTGAACAGCGACGGTGCTGCTCGCAACTTCAGCAGCAAAGGCCAGTGATGGTAGTAAGAAAAGAGCCGCAATGGCTCCAATCAGTTTTGTTTTAATGCTCATAAGAATTCTCCTAAAATGAATGAAGGGGTGGGGTTAGTATTCCCACCTCATTTAGATTACGCGGCTTTGCGTACGTTATGTGCATTTACCACCGGGAAATCGATCTCGGTTTTAAATGCTTCGTTGAAGTAGTTGGTAAAGGTGTTGAGTGCTACATGAGCAAGAATTTCCACCAGTTCTTCATCGTTGAAACCAGCATCACGCACGGCTTTCAGATCGGCTTCGCTTACGCCACCACGTTTTTCGATGAGTTGTGAAGCGAAGGTAAGTGCAGCTTGCGTTTTGCCGTCCGATGATTTGCCTTGCAGATTTGAGTTGCGCTCATCCGCAGCAACACCTGCTTTTTCAGCGAGGTAGGTATGAGCCGAAGCGCAATAATCGCAGGTGTTTTTGCCAGCGGTAACGAGGGCGAGTTGCTCACGCAATGCGGGGGCAAGTTTACCTTTGCTTAAGCTACCAACCAGTCCAAGCAATCCTTCAAGTGCCGCAGGTGCGTTTGCAAATGCCCCAAAAATGTTCAGCTCTTTGCCCATAGCTTTTTTTGCGCCTTCTAAAAGGTCTTTGGCTTTGCCAGAAGCGGTTTCGATGTTGAGTGTTTTGATACGTTGCATAAAAATTCTTCTATGTGTTTTTAGAAAACAATATTGTTTCCTATTTCTCCTTTTTAGTAAACCGCTTTGTTTGCGTCAATAACTATTTTTAAAAATAATAATCCTTGTAAAATCATAAATTTTATCTAGAATTAGGGTTAAGTAAACAGCAAGTACACCTATTTTATAGTAACACGATGGTTTACTAAGAAAGAATCGATATGCCCCGACCATCCCGCCGCGACGATGTGATTAAAGCCGCCATTTCCCTGTTCAGTCAGCATGGATTCAATGGTACGGGCGTGGACATGATTATGCGTGAAGCCAAAGTCTCTAAAAAAACGATGTATAGTTATTTTCGTTCTAAGGATGAGCTAATCTTGGCAGCATTGCAGCATTATGATGGTCTGTTTCGCAATAGCTTCATGAAGCAGGTGGACAAATTAGCCACCAAGCCAGAAGAAAAACTACTCGCGATGTTTGAGGTCGCGAAAGTCTGGTTCATGCAGGATAATTTCTTCGGCTGTATGTTTATCAATGCCATTGGCGAATATTCTGATTCCGACACTCCCATTCGCCATATATGCAAACATTTCAAAACACAGATGCGTGGATTTATCAAAGAAGTGTGCATCGAGGCTGGCGCGAAAGATGCAGATGGGTTAGCTGATGAATTAGCGTTGTTGCTCGAAGGGGCGATTGTCACCGCGCAGGTAGCTAACCGACCTGGTGCCGCCGATATCGCCAAAAAATCTGCACAGAGAATTATCAAAGCGCATTTCACATAAATGATAGATGACAATGCGCACCTACCAGTTTAAAAGTTCCCAGTTTTTATTTGCTATCCCGCCAAACGATTAATAATTACACTATGTGTAAAGTTTACTTTATGCTGTTCGTGCCAATATTTCAGGCTTGATAGGCATCTGTAAAATCAGTAATCTCATTTCCTGACAGGTTCGCATAGCGTCTACAATGTCCCGCCAGAAAATGCTGGCCGCGAACACGCGGCGTGCATTTTCTCGGGTATGGGGTGGCGATGAGAAATCACCTTCGACCACGAGGCCAACAGGCCGAGGGGAGACGAAGCGCAAGCGAAGTCAATCTCACCCCATCCGCCATTTGAAACAGAATTGGCTTCGACCCGCTGAGTTCGAATCTCACTCAAGGGTTCGATAGGTTCGAAAATGTAAAAAGAGGGGAAATTGCCATGTCGAACCTAAAACCAGATACCATGCAGATAGCCAGCGCTGCGTTTTCCAAAATAGCAGAAAAATTCTCTCATCTAAAGATAACAGAAGACAAAAACGTTCCGGTTGAAATCAGCCTGACAATACCAGAGCAGACAGGGTTAAAGCATAAGGTATGGCTCTGTTTACAGAATAACGATGAGTTACATTTTTCCGTAGGTCATTTTTGGTTGGAATGGTTCCCATGTACTAAGCCTGAGAAGGTAGAGTCTTATATCGATGCGGTAACTGGCTTTCTGGCAGGAAATTATCGTATTGTTGAGCATTATAGAGGAAAACGATGCGTCAAGGCCGAACTCCAAAAGCCTGAAGGCAATGATTGGCAAACCATCGGTACTTGGGGAACACTATCGTTGCCTTTTCCAAGAAAAAAGACATACCAAGAAATCCGTAACAGCTAATGCGCCAATTTTAGAATTACCTGGCTGCCAGTGCGATTGATTTTATGATGCACAATAGCCGCTAAATCAGTTAGACAGGTTCGAAATCCGTTCGCTACGCGCCGCCATCAGCAAGCCCCTATCCAGGGGCTT
>CAZOFC010000163.1:0-4469 GCA_964578965.1 uncultured Azospirillum sp. | reverse complement strand
GGTGATGGAATCGCCGGTATGCACGCCCATGGGGTCAATGTTTTCGATGCTGCAGACGATGATGCAGTTGTCGTTCTTGTCGCGCACCACCTCCATCTCATATTCTTTCCAGCCCAGAACGCTCTCATCGACCATCACTTCGCCCACCGGCGAGGCATCGAGGCCGTTCGTCACAATCGCTTCGAATTCCTCGTGGTTATAGGCAATGCCGCCGCCCGAACCACCCATCGTAAAGCTTGGGCGAATAATGGCGGGCAGGCCTACCACTTTCATCGCCGCGCGGGCTTCCTCGAGGGATTTGACGACGACGTTTTTAGGCACTTCAAGGCCAATACGCGCCATCGCATCGCCGAACAATTGGCGGTCTTCTGCTTTATTAATCGCATTCAAATCCGCGCCAATCAGCTCCACCTTGTGCTTCGCTAGCACACCGCTTTCCGCCAGCGCCTTCGCGCAGTTCAGTGCGGTTTGGCCGCCCATGGTGGGCAGCAGCGCATCCGGTTTTTCTTTGGCAATAATCTTCTCAACAAACTCAGGGGTAATGGGCTCGATATAGGTCGCATCCGCAAACTCGGGGTCGGTCATGATCGTCGCCGGGTTGCTGTTGACAAGAATCACCCGATAACCCTCAGCTTTCAGCGTCTTCACCGCTTGCGTGCCCGAGTAATCAAACTCGCAGGCCTGACCGATGACAATCGGCCCCGCACCAATGATGAGGATGGACTTAATATCGGTACGTTTTGGCATGCTAGTAACCTGTCTTTTTTATGCGGTGGCGGGATGCATTTTTCTTCGTGTGATTGGTCGTATCATTATTAGATTCTTCTGCCCCTTCGGCCGCTTGTTTTTTGATAATATCGGAGGGCATGAGCGGGGTCTGGTCCAGATCACAGGGCGGCACATCCGGGTTCGGTGATGGGACGCACGCGATGCTCACCTTTTTGTGATTCTTGGCAAATGCGGGGTTGGCAGCAACCATGGTCGCTGCGAACAAGACAAGCATGTAAATTAGGTTAATTCGTTTTGACATTTCGGCACCTCACAACAAGAGTGAGAGAAACAAAAAAATTCAGGGCCAAAAGAATAGCAGTCATCACAAGAAAAAGCCCAAGAAACAGCGCAAATGCTCCAATTCCTGATTTAAAAATCAAAGCGCCAAAAATACAAGTAACTGCGGAAAAAACGATATTGCTTACTCTTACAAAACGAGGATGCGGCGGCCACTTAGCCTCAATCATGCGAGGAGCATAAAAATGTCTATCTAGAGTAAGGACGCAAACTAAAATGACGAGCGCACCGATACTTATAAAGTTCATGCCGCCCTCGTCTTCTCACCCGTCATCATGGCCACAAACCGTGCGAATAAATACTGCGAGTCATGCGGGCCAGGGGATGCTTCGGGGTGGCCTTGCACACTGAAAATGGGCTTGCCCTTAACACGGATGCCTTGAATCGTGCCATCGAACAGCGAGCGATGCGTCACTTCCACCTCATCCGGCAAGCCTGCATCGCTGATCGCAAAGCCGTGGTTCTGACTCGTAATTTCAACCTTACCCGTATGCAGATCCTTCACCGGGTGGTTCGCGCCACGGTGGCCTTGTTTCATTTTTTCCGTGCGGCAGCCAAGCGCAATGCCCAGCATCTGGTGACCAAGGCAAATGCCAAATGTCGGGATGCCCGACTGTAGAATTTTTTTAATCACCGGAACTGCATAGCTGCCCGTGGCCGCTGGGTCACCCGGGCCGTTCGATAAAAACACCCCATCGGGCTTCAGTGCCAAAATTTCTTCCGCCGTGGTGGTGGCGGGCACGACCGTCAGGCGCACACCGGCGGATGCTAACGAGCGAAGAATATTAAGCTTCACGCCATAATCGATGGCGACGACATGCGGGCCATTTTGAGGTTGGTCACCATATCCTGCACCCAATGCGAAGCGACCTTGCTTCCATGCAAAATGTTCTTTCGTCGTCACATGGGCCGCAAGCTCAAGCCCGTTCATATCGGGCGCTTGGGCGAGCGCTTCTTTCGCTTTTTTGAGCAGCTCTGCTTTCGCATCGCCCTTGGTTTCGAGGTAAGCAATCGCACAATTTTGTGCACCATGTTTGCGAATGTGGCGCGTGAGCGCGCGTGTGTCGATGCCGGAAATACCCCGCATGCTGTGCGTCTTCAGCCATGCATCCAAGTGGCTAGTGGCGCGGAAATTCGAGGGGTTCGTGATTGGTTCACGCACAATCAGACCGCAAGCGGCGGGCGTTTTGCTCTCGATATCCTCACCATTTGTGCCGACATTGCCGATATGCGGGAAGGTAAAGGTGATGATCTGGCCAGCATACGAAGGGTCGGTGAGGATTTCCTGATAACCCGTCATCGCGGTGTTAAAACAAATCTCGCCGCCAGTGGTGCCATGTGCGCCGATGCCGTACCCGAAAAACACCGTCCCATCCGCGAGTAAGAGTGCGGCAGTGGGGGCGGGTTTAAACGGCATGGTCATGTAAGGCCTCTTTATGGTTCGTGCGTAGCGCAAGCGAGCCGCGAGCGAAGCGTAGCGTGGGGTTTGGGGCGATTCGCCCCAACGCGCCGCAGGCGCCACTCAAAGCTCAAGACAAACGGGGGACTTCTAAGGGGTGGCGGCCCGACAGTCAAGTGGCGATGTGGGATTGCACGATGATTTTTTCCATGGCTTTAAAGAGTGGCGTGCGCGCACTCGTCGCGCGCCAGATGAGGCCTATTTTTCGGCTCGGTGCGGGTGCCTTGAATGGTACATACCGCATGAGCGGGTCGTCGTCGCGGGTGGCAAGCTTGGGGATGAGTGTAACCGCATCACTTGCCGCCACCATATGGCGCAAGGTTTCAAGGCTGGTGGCGCGGTAGCTGCTCGCTTCGCCAATGCCTACCAATTGGCACACCTCAAGCGCCTGGTCGCGCAGGCAATGGCCATCCTCAAGCAGCAACATGCGCGCATCTTCAAGGTCCGAAAACTGGACCGTTTTACGTTTTGCGAGTGGCTGGTTGCGGCCCACCGCCAGCAAGAACGGCTCCTCAAACAATGCTGCCGAAACAAGGCCCGTATCCGCCACCGGCATCGCCAGCAGCGCCGCATCCAGTTGGCCTGAATGAAGCTGTGCCAGCAAGGTGGGCGTGCGTTCTTCGATGAGTTCGAGCGTCAGGCGCGGGAAATGGCTTGTCAGTAGCGGCATTAATCGCGGCAGCAGATAAGGTGCAAGGGTTGGGAAAATACCTAAGCGCAACTGCCCAGCCTCTGGGTCGCGCGCGGCCTTTGCTGCGCGCTTCAACTCCTCGGCCTCATGCACAATACGCGCGGCGCGCGCCGCCAGTTCGCGCCCGATGGGGGTCAGCATCACCTGCTTATTGCTGCGCTCGAAGAGTTGTACGCCCAGCGTTTCTTCCAACTTTTTTAATTGCATCGATAAGGTGGGCTGGCTGACATTCACTGCACGCGCCGCGCGCCCGAAATGCAACTGCTCGGCGACGGCCTTCAGATACTGTAAATCCCGTAGGTTCATCTGTTTTTAAATGTTCTGGGTTGGTCTGCTGACCAACCCGTCACGCCGCTTCGCGGGCTCAAGGCTGGCTCGCCCGGCTCGCGCTCGCTAAAGCACGATCAAGCATTAATAGATATTATCTATCGATAACATAAAAACAATAGATTATGAAATAAAAATCTACCGGGCTATAAGCGGTGGTATTGGAAGTGATTCAGTTGCATTGCACCCGCATGAGACTATATCGCTTCCATCCCTACTGTCACATCATCAACTTTCAAGGAGACTACAATGAGCGTACTGGTTGGCAAAGAAGCCCCTGATTTCACCGCACAGGCCGTGATGCCCGACAATTCCATCAAGGCAGATTACAACCTCAAAAAAGAGACCAAAGGCAAATATGCGGTGCTGTTCTTCTGGCCGCTCGATTTCACCTTCGTCTGCCCATCGGAAATCATCGCCTTCGATAACCGCGTGGCGGAGTTCAAGAAACTCGGCGCCGAAGTCATCGGTATCTCGGTCGATTCGCAATACACCCACTATGCCTGGAAAAACACCCCGGTCGATAAAGGCGGCATCGGCAATGTGCAATTCCCATTGATTGCGGACCTGACCAAATCCATCGCCCGTTCGTATGACGTGCTGACCGGTGATGCGGTGGCCTTCCGTGGCACCTTCATCGTCGATAAGGCTGGTAAAGTGCGTCACCAACTGGTGAACGACCTGCCGCTGGGCCGCAATGTCGATGAAACCATCCGCACGCTTGAAGCATTGATCTTCCACGAAGAGCATGGCGAAGTTTGCCCGGCGAACTGGAAAAAAGGTGCCGCTGGCATGAAACCAACGGCGGATGGCGTGGCCGCCTACCTCAAAGACCACGCGAAAGCGTTGTAGTCGTTGACCCTACGCCCGAATTTTTCTGCTGAAAAATTCATGGCGCGTACTTCGTAGCTCATGGCTGGGGCG
>CAZOFC010000162.1:0-4470 GCA_964578965.1 uncultured Azospirillum sp. | reverse complement strand
GGCTACCGCAATGAAATCATCCCCCGCGCGAAGGGGGACGCCGCAAAAATGATTCAGGATGCTGAGGCATACAAAGCCAAAGTGATTGCGGATGCGCAGGGGAATGCCTCGCGCTTCAAGCAGATCTACACGGAATATGCGCAGGCGAAGGACGTGACAAAGCGCCGCATTTACCTTGAGACCATGGAAGAAGTGCTCAAGGGTATGCCAAAAATCATCATGGAAAAGGGCGGTCAGGTTTCGGTGCTGCCGCTGACCATGCCGGTGGCCAAGCCAGCACCTGCGCGTGAGAGCGCGCCAGTCACCACCAGTGCGCCTGAAGCGCCTGAACAACGTTAGGAGCCAATGATGCAAGCGATTGTCATTAAAACCGCGATTGCCGCCGTCATCACCCTGGTGCTGATGACCTCAAGCCTGTTCATTGTGCCGCAAACGAGCCAAGCGCTGGTGCTGCAGTTTGGTGAAATCAAGCGCGTGGTGAAAACGCCGGGCCTGCATGTGAAGGTGCCCTTCATTCAGGATCTATTGATGTTCGATAAGCGCATTCTGGAATTCGAGACCAAGCCCGCCGAATTCATCAGTAAGAACCGCGAGACGGGCGTCGATGAGCGCGTGGTGATCGATGCCTTTGTGCGTTATAAAATCATCGATCCGGTGCAGTTCTATCAGGCCGTGAAAAACGAAGCGAACCTCAATAACCGCCTCACCAGCGTGGTGCTTTCAAGCATGCGCCGGGTGCTTGCTGCCCATTCTTTGAGCGATTTGCTCAGCACCTCACGCGCGACGATCATGAAGCAGATTCAGGTCAATGTGAATGCGCAGGTCTCGGCGGCAGCCGGGGTGGTTGCACGCGAGAACAGCTCGGGCCCGAGCAAGAATGTGCAGGGCTTTGGGGTCGAGGTGGTGGATGTGCGCATTGTGCGTGCAGAGCTGCCGGCGGATATTTCACAATCGACCTATGAGCGCATGCGCAAGAACTTCACCAAAGAGGCGCAACGCTTCCGCGCCGAAGGGGAAGAAAAAGCCACCGAAATTCGCGCAACCGCCGAGCGCGAGCGCACGGAGCTGTTAGCCGAGGCGCGCAAAACTGCGGAAATCACGCGCGGGGAGGGGGACGCAATTGCCACCAAAACCTACGCGGAAGCCTTTGGCCGCGACCCGGCGTTCTTCAAATTCTATCGCAGCATGCAGGCCTATCGCAGTACGCTCAGTAAGGATGACACGTCGGTCATTCTCTCGCCAAGCGATGGCTTCCTTGATGAGTTCAGGCAGTAACACTCCGCGCATTGAATTTCTTCGATTACGTTGTTGTGCTGCGGCTGGGCTCATGCTCATGTAGCGCTGCTACACTCCGCTCATCTTGCCTTGCACGCCTAGTACTCGAAAAAATTGAATGCGCTTTACCTTGATTTATTACACGATAATACCCAATTTACCCTGCAAGCCTGAGCACACTAATCGCATCAGGGCGGGTTGCCAAAAAGTGGTTGTAAATGTTTGGAGAAAAATCATGAAACGGTTTTGTACGCAGATTGTGGTTGGGCTTTTTGGTGTGAGCCTCATGGTGCCGGCATGGGCGGCCGCACCCGAATCCTTCGCGCCGATTGTGGCCCCCCTCATGCCTGCGGTGGTGAACGTCTCGACCACGCAGAAAAACCACCCGCAGGCGCAAGCCATGCTGCCGCTGTTTGATTTTGAGGGCCTGCCCGACACGCCGCAGAACCGGCAGTTCAAAGAGCTGTTCCGCCAGTTCAATGCACCCCATGGCGCGATGCCGGATAAAGAGGCCACCTCGCTCGGCTCGGGCTTTGTGATTGATGCGGCGGGCTATGTGGTGACCAATAACCATGTGGTGGGGGACGCGGAAGAAATAAAAGTGATTTTCCAGGATAACACCCATTACCCCGCGACACTCGTGGGCCGTGACCCGAAAACCGATCTGGCCGTATTGAAAATAAAGGGCGATAAACCCTTCCCCGCCGTCAGCTTTGGCGATTCCGACAGCCTGCAGGTAGGCGATTGGGTGATTGCGGTGGGCAACCCGTTCGGCCTTGGCGGCTCGGTGAGTGCGGGGATTGTGAGTGCGCGCGGGCGCAACATTAATGCCGGGCCGTTTGATGATTTCATCCAGACCGATGCGGCGATTAACCGCGGTAACTCGGGTGGCCCATTGTTTAATGCAAAAGGCGAAGTGGTGGGCATCAACTCGGCGATATTTTCGCCCACGGGCACCAATATCGGGATTGGCTTTGCCATTCCCTCGGCCATGGCAAAAACGGTCGTCGAATCACTGAAAAAAGATGGTGTGATTCGCCGTGGGTGGCTTGGTGTCAAAATCCAACTGGTGAGTGACGAGATTGCCAATTCACTGGGCTTGAACAAGCCACGCGGCGCGCTGGTGCTCGAGGTGGGTAAGGATAGCCCGGCGGTGAATTCGGGCTTGGCAGCGGGCGATGTCATCCTCAAGTTCGATGGCCGCGAGATTGACGAAATGCGCAAACTGCCGCGCTATGTGGCGGAAACGAAAATCGGCAAAAAGGTCGATTTAGTGGTGTGGCGCAAAAGCAAAGAGGTGACCATCAGCACCAAAATTGGCGAATTGCCGGGCGATGATAAGCTTGCAGCCAGCGAGGCGGCACGGGCCGGTAAAAAAGCGGGAGACAACACCCCGTCTTCGGCAAAAGATTTGCTGCTTGGTATGCAGCTCGTGCCCATCACGCCGCAATTGCGCACGCAATTCCAGCTCAAAGCCAGCCTTCGCGGTTTGATTGTGGATGCGCTTGATGGCGCGGGGGAAGCGGCCAAGCGTGGCCTGCGCCCGGGCGATATTATCGTTGATGCGAACCAGCAACCGATCGAGACGGTGGACGCGCTTCGCGGCATCATCAAGGACGCGAAAAAAGCCGGCCATGATTTTGTGCTGCTGCGCGTGATGCGCGGGCCGGAAGTCACGTTCGTGACGGTGAGTGTGAAGTAGTATTCATAGAAGGGGCCTCTTTGGCCCCTTCGTCCTTCGGGCTGACCCCAGCCGCAAGCGGCTCGCGCCGTAAAGCGCTACGCACGGATAATCATAAACAGCTTTGTAATATCGTTAGCCTAGAAGGTTGATGCCACCTTCAATCAACACTCACTCACCCACGCCGCTTTTTTGATGCCTTGCAGGTAAAGCAGGGCGGTGAGGTCGTTATAGCGAATACTCGCCTTTGCCTGCGCCTCCACGGTGGGCTTGGCGTGATAGGCGACACCCAGGCCCGAGGCCAGAAGCATGGGCAGGTCATTCGCCCCATCCCCCACCGCTAATGTTGCGGAAAGCGGCACGTTATGCTGCGCAGCATGGTGCAGCAAACTGTCGCGTTTTGAGTCCTTATCGAGAATCGGCTCGCGCACGGTGCCGGTGAGTTTGCCGTTTGCCACTTCCAGAATATTTGCCTCGTGCGTATTAAAGCCCAGAGCCTTGGCCACACGCTCGGTGAAAAAGGTGAAGCCGCCGGAAACGAGATGGGTGGAAGCACCGCGCGCCTTCATGGTGGCAAGCAAGGTTTTAGCGCCTGCCATGAGCGTGATGTGGCTATCAAACACTTCCTGTAGTACCGATTCGGGCAAATCTTTCAGCAGGCCCACACGCTCGCGCAGGGCGGCCTTGAAATCGAGCTCGCCGTTCATCGCGCGTTCGGTGATGGCCGACACATGCGCTTTGAGGCCGACTTTATCCGCCAGCTCATCGATGCATTCCTGATCGATCATGGTTGAATCCATGTCCGAGATCAGCAGTTTTTTCTCGCGGCCCAAGGCAGGTTGCAGCACCGCATCCACCCGCGCGGTGGTGCAGCGGCTGAGGGTTTCTGCATAGGCCTGTGGCGGCGGCGGGGACTCAAGCACCACATCACACGCCACCTGCGGGGCCAGCCACTCGACATGCGCAATGGTAAAGCCGCTCGACGCGAGCGGGCCGACAAGGTAATCCATCGAGAGGGTGCTCTCGGGTGCCGCAATCAGGGTGAGGATATGGGGTTCGTGCATATAAGGTTCTGTAAACATATGATTTACCTTTTTCGTTCGTTAAAAAAATGGCGCAGCGCTAGGCGACGGGTGCGGCGCATAGTGGTTCTATGGGCGCACACGACAACGAAGCGATTCGCCATTTTTTTCGAACCCAAGAGGGCAGAATTTATTTTCTGTTTGGTTGCGTCAAAATTTTTGTTCGTAGGCTCCACTACGACCTTCAAATTCCTCCTAACCAAACAGAAAATATTCTTCTGCGAAATAAGGTAAATCATATGTTTACAGAACCTCTAATCGCAGTGCTAATGGGGCCAACGGGGTGCGGTAAATCCGCGATCGCGCTAGAACTAGCAGCGATGCGCCCGACTGTCATCATCAATGCCGATGCGATGCAGATGGTGGATGGATTGCGCGTGATTACCGCCCGGCCAAGCATTGCCGAGGAGGCGCAAGCCGAACATGCACTTT
>CAZOFC010000161.1:0-4535 GCA_964578965.1 uncultured Azospirillum sp. | reverse complement strand
GCGCAACCGCACGCGCACGCGACAATGCCGTGCGGTAGGCTTCCATGGTGGGGGCCATGGGAGAGGGGTGATTCGCTGCTTGCGCCATGAATTTTCGCCGTTTTTTATTCTATTAAGGAGTCTAGATGAGAATTACTCTCAATTCAAATGACAGTTCTGTGACAATCGAGGGCAACTAGCGTGATTTATCGACCGGCTGGTCGGCCTCGATGCGGGCCTGCCAAGTGCCATCGGGTGGGGTGAGGGCGGTTGTTTTTTCAGATTTTTCACCAAGTTTACTGATGAGAAATGCGCCAACGCCGACGACTGCAGCAATCGCCGCCGCCAAGAGGAGCGGCTTACCTTGCCCTTTTGGGGCGTGGCCATGCCCATGCTCGTGGCCGCAATCAGGCCCGTGTTCGTGATGGTGGTGGTCGCTCATCTGCCCTGCTTTGTTAGGATGTGTTACACCCATTGCTAGTGATTTCGGGCTTGCACGTAAAGTGATTTGTTATACTGTAACAAAATCTTCACACACTACCGCATGGAGCATGCATGACGCGCCCCTCCCGCCTGCCTGTTCACCCGCGCACAATGATTCTCACGTTGTTGCGCACGAGCAAAAAGCCGATGACCGCCTATGGCCTGCTTGAAAAACTCAAAGCAAAAGGTGTCAAAAGCGCGCCGATTGTTTACCGCGCCTTGGCCGAACTTGAGAAACAAGGCAGCGTGCATAAGATCAATGAGCTTGGGGCCTATATCGCCTGCGATGATGCGAGCGGCCACTCGCATGATGTTTCGGTGATTACGGTCTGTGGTGATTGCCATGAAGTCGCCGAGCTGCACGACCATGCCGTGCTGCACCCGCTTGAGGCGTTGCGCGCGCAAGGCATTGCGCTTAAGCCCCGCGCGGTGATTGAACTGCCTATTCTGTGCGGCCGCTGCGCCGCGTAAGTTCGAGGCAAGTGCCGCGTATCAGTTTGGATCTGGCCTGAGCACATAGCGGCAAATGGCAATCACCAACAACACCCCACAGGTGAGCGATGACAGGAGGGAGGCCATGCCCGCCCCTATCAGCCCATACATGGGGAGGAGTTGCGTCATGCTGAGGACATAGACACCAAGGGCGAGGGTTTGGGAAATGACCAACGGCCGCATATGCCCGCTGGCGGAGAGTGCGGGCTCGAGCGGGAAGAGGGCGACGGTAATGGCCCCCGCACCGGCAAGCCAGAGCATGGGTATGTAGGCGGCAAGATATTCGGTGCCGACCATGAGGGTGATGATCTCGCGGCCAAAACCGCCAAGTACTAATAGTACGACGCCCGCCAAGCCTGCTGCCACAAAGGCACAACGCAGCATGGTGCCCGGCAGGCTATGCGCGTTATTGCTCGCGACCAGTTTAGCAAATTCGGGGTAGATCGCGGGGGCAAGCAGCTTCTGGGTGGGCTTGACAAGCACGGTGGCCAGTTGCTGCGCGATACGAAACACCCCGGCGGCGGCGGGCCCAAGAAAGCCGCCTACCAGCATCAGGCTGATATTGCTCTCGGAGCTTTGCAGGCCAGTGATGTAGCTGCCCGAGAGGATGAACTTCCAGATGCCCGGTTCGTCGCTGCGCCAGAGGCCTTGGCGCAAGCAATCGCGAAAGCGGATGCCCCGCCGCGCCAGTTCGCGCCATGCGCGGTGAAACAACGCGATACGTGAGATAACCGTGGCCAGCAACCACAGGGCCAGAAATGAGGCAAGCGGGCCGTGGGTGTACCATAAATAGAGCGTACCGAGCAGGCGCAGCATGGGTTCGATCATGCTGTGGATGCCGATCTGCTTGAACTGCTCGAACAGGCGCAAAATACCATAATGGGTGGGGACTGGAATCATCATCACGATGCTTAACGCATAGATGCGCAGCATGGGGTGCGCCTCGGCGGGCAGGCCAAACCAATGCGCGAGCGGGCCGATGAGCAGCTGTAACAGGAGCATGCTCGTGATGGCAGCGGTGAGATCGAGCCGGAAGGTGAAGCCAATCAGCCGGGTGAGGCGGGCAGTATCCTCGGCGTGCAAGGCCATGCTGCCATAGCGCACGACCGCGGGCCAGTTGTGCAGGCGCATGAGCTGCGACAGCCCAAGCACGGTGCCATGGATCAGGGTCAGCATACCGAAGGCTTCGACCCCAAGCGTGCGCGCGGCGAGCGCCGCATAGACAAACGCAATGACCCCTTGCGTCCCTTTGCCGCCAAGCACGAGTGCGGCGCCCTGCAAGGGCCGATACCAACGCGTCTGAGGTGATAGGGGAGGCTGTGCCATGGGCAAGGCATAGCGGATTTTGTCGTGACAGCAAGGCGCTTTTTCTTTTATGGTCGCCGCGATGGAGGGCGCGGTTTCAACAGCATCGCGCAGGGTGAGAGATTTTGGGCAGTGGCATGGGTAAAACGGGTTTGATGGATCGCTATCTGCTCACGCGGATTGCCGTGATGTTTGCCTTTGTGGCCTGCATTCTGGTGCTTGCGCTTTCGCTTGAGCGGCTGCTGCGGCTGGTCGATGAAGTCACGACCGCCGGCGCGCCTATCCGTGACGCATTTTTACTACTGGTGTATCTGCAGCCGCATTATCTGGGTCTGACCATTCCTGCCGCGTTGTTTTTGGCGGTGATTCTTACCGTGCGCCGATTGCACGAGCAATCCGAGATGGTGATTTTTTACGCCAGTGGGCGCTCGCTATGGCGCACACTTGCGCCCATGCTGCTGCTTGCGGGGGCCCTATCGATGGTGCTGTTGCTGCTGGTGTCGCTGGCGCAGCCCTACAGCCGCTATGCCTTTCGTGCGCAGTATCACCATATTCGCCAGACCCAGCAGCAGGTGCAGCTGCGCCCGCATGCGTTCCAGCGGCTGGGCGATAACCTCGTGCTGCGCATCGAGGCCATCGAGGGCAAAAACCCAACGACGATTCGTGGATTTTTCTCGGAAGCTCTGGAAAATGACGGCGACCGCACCTTGATTTCCGCCGACCGGGCGACCGTGGTCATGGCGGTCGGCCAGCCGCTGAGCCTGGCGCTGCATGATGGCAGCATTATCAAGCAGAAGGCCAATGGCGATGCGCAATATATTGCCTTCAACGACTATACCTGGAGCCCGGCGATTGCTCCGGTCAAGGCCTATGGCGCGCGCGGTAAGGACAAGCGCGAACTCAACCTGCTCGAACTGGTGCGCGGCGGCATTGGCGGGGTTGCGCTGGATGCCAGCATCAGTGAGCGGCTGGCCGAATTGCATTTGCGGTTGGTGCAGGTGGCCTCGGTGCCGCTGCTGGTGATGCTGGCGATTCCACTGGCGCTGATCGGCGGCAATCGCGGCGGGCGCGCCTATGGCCTGGGTGTCGGGCTGGTGGTGCTGGTGCTTTATCAAAAGCTGCTGGGTTTTGGCCAGGCGCTCGCGGGCAGTGGCAAAATCTCGCCGCTGGTGTCGCTGTGGGGGCCATGGCTGCTGCTGCTGATGGCAGCACTGGCCCTGCTTGCCTACCGCAACTATTTTCCTAAAAGCGCAGTGATGCTGCGCAAGAAGCGCGTTGCCCTATGACGCTCATCCTCAGTCTGCTGACCCGTTTTTTCATGCAGTGGCTACTGGTGCTGCTTGCCTTGAGCGGCCTGCTGATGGTGTTCGATTTGCTCGCCAATGCCGACACGGTGCTTAAATTTCACCCCGAAAGCGTGCTGCCGCTATGGCATTATACCGTGCTGCGCGTGCAGCAGATCATCAGCTTTGTGTTGCCGCTGGCGGTGCTGATTGCGACCATGGCGGTGCTGGCGCGTATGGTGCTATCGCAGGAAATGGTGATCCTGCATGCGGTGGGTATTCCGGTGTTTTATGTGCTGGGTGTGCTGGGTGCCGCCACGGCGGTGATTGCATTCGTGCATCTCGCTTTTGCGAATATCATCCTGCCGCATAGTTCGGCGACACTCTATCGCTGGCAGGAGCAGGACTATCAGGGGGCCCCCACGGCGGCCCCCATCACGATTGCCACCGACTGGGTGGCCGATGGCGGCACCTTCATGCATATCGATGCGGTCAGCAACCATGGGAAACAGCTGCGCGGCGTGCTGATCGTCGAGCGCGATGAGAAAAACATCATCCGCCATTCGCTGAGCGCCGAGCGTGCCACCTATCAGGATGGTGCATGGCTGCTTTCGGGTGTCCGTGAAATTGGCGAAAGCGGTACCTCTGGCGAAGAACCAACCACCGTGCTGAAAAAACTGCCATTCGAGCCAAAAACCCTGCATTTAAGCGGCATCCGCGAAGAGGAGCTGAGTTACAACGACCTGCTGACGCTGATGGAGAAAACCGAGGCGGCGGACGACACTTCGCGGCCCTATGCGTTCTGGTTCCACCGTAAGCTGGCCTACCCCTTCAGCTCGCTGATCATGGTGCTGATCGCCGCCCCCATCGGCTTGCAGCTGGCACGGCGCAACCACATGTTGCGCGCCAGTTTTGGCTGCGTGATGGGCGGGTTTTTGTTTTATGTGGTGCAGCAATTGCTGGCTTCGCTGGGCGAAACCGGGGCGCTGCCGC
>CAZOFC010000160.1:0-4564 GCA_964578965.1 uncultured Azospirillum sp. | reverse complement strand
GCAAGCATTGCTGCACCAGCATTCTCGGCCGACAAAGAAAAATGCTACGGCATTGCCAAAGCTGGCAAGAACGATTGCGCATCGGCAGATGGCTCGCACTCCTGTGCAGGCCAGGCGAAAAGTGACAACAACGCCAACGAGTGGAAATACGTTGCCAAAGGGGAATGCGCAACGGCTGGTGGCTCGACCACCGCACCAACGAAGTAACCTGGTTGGTTAAGGTGAAGGGCTGGCCCTGTGCCAGCCCTTCACTATTTTGCCATGGCAGTATCGCAGCTTGGTTTTGGTCTTGGCTTGCGAACCCCGCATTACGAGACTTTTCTAAACGAGCGCCCGCGCTCGGTGGGCTGGCTTGAAATTATTTCCGAGAATTATATGCGCGCGCATCCTGGCTATTGGCGGATGCTCGCTGACTTGCGGCAGGATTATCCTCTTGTCATGCATGGGGTGTCGCTCTCCATCGGCGCGACGGATGCACTTGATGCCGATTACCTTAGCGACCTCAAGAAACTCGCGGATCATCTTGAGGTAGCATGGGTATCAGATCACCTGTGCTATACGGGGGTTAACCACGAAAATACGCATGATCTGCTGCCGATCCCCTACACCGAAGAGGCGCTCAGGTACGTCGTCGCGCGCGTGCACGCGGTGCAGGAAATACTTGGGCGGCCCATGGTGTTTGAGAATGCGTCCTCGTATCTTGAGTTCGCCGGCGCAACCATGGATGAACCAGAATTTTTCCGGGCGCTCGTGCAGGCGACAGGTTGTGGCATACTGCTTGATGTGAACAATGTTTATGTCTCAAGCTTCAACAATGGCTGGGACGACAAGGCCTATATCGACGCCATCCCTGCGGAGGCAATCGTACAATACCATCTGGCCGGACATACGAACAAACAGTCGCATCTCATCGACACGCACAACGCCCCGGTCATCGACCCTGTGTGGGATCTCTATCGCTACACGCTTGAAACTAAAGGCATGAAAAGCACGATGATCGAATGGGATGCTGATATTCCCGCTTTTGCGGTGCTCGAGGCGGAGCTTGAAAAGGCAAAGGCAGTGGCTGGAACCTCAGCGGAGCGCGCTGCGTGAGTAGTTACTCTACACAGCTGCAGGCTTTGCATGATGCCATGGTGCATAAGCAGCCGCAGGCAATGCTACCCTTCATCAAACCTGCGCGTTTATCTGAACTTTCCTGCATGGAGCGCCTCAGTGTATATGTAGAGGGGTATGATACCCGACTGATTGAGGCGACACTTGCCGACTACCCGGCACTGACGCACTACATGGGGGATGCATCCTGCCGCGCCGCCATTGCCGCGTTTGTGGCGGCCACGCCCTCGCGGCATTGGGATTTGAATTTCTACCCTGTCGGGTTCGCGAACTATCTTGCACGCTTTGGCGCGGATGCAGCAGCCCATGCCATCGCCGCGCTTGAAAGCGCCATCGCCAAAGTATTCTGGCTGCCTGAAACTGCACCCCTCATGCCAGAAGCGCTTGCAGGGCTTTCCGAAGAGGCATTCGCTGCGCAGCGTTTTACACTTAGGACTGCCGCGCAACTGCTAGCGCTTGAGGTTGCGGCCAATGATTATCTCACCGCTTTTCGTGAAGGCGTGACGCCGGAGAGTATCGAAAAACGACCGCAATATGTGCTCGTTGTGCGCCATCATCATGAGGTGCGGCGCGAGGTGCTGGAACAGCCAGAATATGCCCTGTTAAACGCCTTGCAAGAGGGGCTGCCGTTTGGGGAAGCAGTAGCAAGCATCAGCGATTATCCGCAGCTGGCAGACCATTTGCCCAATTATATTGCGCGCTGGTTCGCGGGCGGGTTTTTACAAAATAACATACCATAGGCTGGGCCACCCATGCAGCGTGGGTGCCTGACGGCAATCAATGCTCGCGTACCGAGCTGGTCACCACGCCCCAAATCGTTACGCCCGTTTCCGGGTTCACGGGGATGGGTTCATACTCAGGGTTTGCCGGCATGAGGTAGGTACGCCCTTGCTTGATGATGAGGAACTTCACCGTGAGCGCCCCATCCACCGCCGCGATCACAATTTTGCCATGCTTGGGGGGCAATGCGCGGTCCACCACCAGCAAATCGCCATCACGAATATTCGCGTCAATCATCGAGTCACCTGCGGCGCGCACGAGGAATGTCTCCTCAGGCTTGCGCACGAGGTGCTGGTTCAAATCCATCCGGCTTTCGACATGGTCATCCGCAAAGGCGGGCATGCCTGCCGCAACCGTGCAGCTGAACAAGGGCAGCTTGAATGCTTTTGATTCGACGAATTTGATGACTTCATCCACCAAGCTCGCGGGCACGCGCACGCGCTCGGTGATTTCACCAAAGCGTCCGCTGCCTTTGGGCCTGCCTGCCCCCGGGCGCTTGCCACCATGCAGTGGGGTGACGTTACTTTCCTTGCTAGCCGATTTTTTGCGGTTTTGTGCCATACCACCTCGCGATTATTGTCCCGATAATCAAGATGCATAAAGCGGGTGCATTCGTCAAGCGGCGATTATGCCACAGCCCTTTTCGCCCCGCTCAGTCGAGGTTATGGCTGCAATGTCAAAATCCAGTTCTGGTAATGGTTCAGCACCTTCAAGGCGCCCGCGGTGGTGAAGTGCGAACGGTCGGAGTAGTAGATCGTCGTCCCCTCTGCCGCATAGCACAGGCCGTTTTTGCACAAGGCCAAGCGCGGATTGATGAATCCAACCTCGGGGTGCGCCGCAGAATAGTTCGTGGCCGCAACATTAAATTCCTGCCCATTGAAG
Source organism: uncultured Azospirillum sp. (assembly GCA_964578965.1). Taxonomy (GTDB): domain Bacteria; phylum Pseudomonadota; class Alphaproteobacteria; order Rickettsiales; family UBA3002; genus QFOX01. Next base: position 1,786 of record CAZOFC010000160.1, on the reverse strand, counting down.
CTGAGTTCTTCCTTGGTGGTCATTGCCCCGGCGCAGCGCTTGGCAACCAGGGTGGGCGAGGCAAAACAATCCGCCATTGCCTTTTGCTCTTGCACGCCGGGCGATACGCCGACGATCATATAGCGCCTGCCAGCAAGTGCAACACGCATCTGCTCGATGACCTCGATCATGTAAGCATAGTAATCGACATTATCGCTTTGCGAGAAGCGGCGCACCTGCCCGTTACCATCGATGATGCCGCCTTTGTAACTCGTCCAACTCTGGGCCTGAATGATGGGCAAATTGTTGCCATTCACCTGGCTCATGAGGCGGGCATTGGCGCCTTGGCATTCGACTGTTTGTTTACCGAACATATGTGCCGTGGTGGTGGGCAGGAACAAACAGCCATTCACATAAAACAACAGCGCGGCTTTTTTATGCTGCACCAAAAAATCATTCATCGCCCCGGCATATTGCCCAGCGAAGCTGTCACCCATCAGGATGAAGGAGGGCGCAGCATTCGCATCACCCAGTTTGTGCCATTGGTTCTCGTGGTATTTCAGGCCGCCATATTGCGTTTGGTGGAAGGCTTCGGGGCTGCGCGCAAACACGCGCACATCGGCGGGCAAGCGCCAGCCCCAGCCATGCGAAAGATTGATGGAGCCCGCAACAGCGCACAATATAACAAACGCCGCCGTGATGCCGATAAAGAAGGATTCTCTCGGGGCAGGTTTATCACCCCGGCCAAAACGAATCGGGCAGCTGATGAGATGATAGGTGGCAACCGAGAGCAGGGCGGTGAGGCCAAGCATGATTGACGCATCGACCATCGTCGGTGGGCGCAATGTGTAGGCGTTATAAAGCACAATGATCGGCCAATGGAAGAGATAGAGCTCATAGCTGATACGGCCGAGATACGCGATGACCGGGTTGCCGACGACAAGACGTAAGCCCGAGCGCGGTGCGCCATAGATGACGAGTGCAGCGCCGAGGGTTGGCAACAGTGCATAGAACGAAGGGAAGGGCGTCTGGCTGGTATAAAGCATCACGCTCAAACCAATCATGACGAGGCCAGCGAGCAAGCAGCTATCGGCGATGGATTTGCCGTTCTCATCAGCCTTGAGGGTGGGCAACCAGAAGATACCAGCACCTAGCAGGAATTCAAACAAACGGCTCGGGATGAGATAATAGGCCGCTGTAGCATAATGGCTGGCAAGATAAATGGACGAGGCAAGGCTGATGGCCCCGAGCACCGCAATGATGATCCATGCCCGCGTCATCGGCAAAATTTTCAGCATGCCCAGCACCATGAGTGGCCAAAGCACATAGAACTGCGCCTCCACACCCAGTGACCATAAATGCACCAGTGGCTGGCTGGCCGTTTCCGCCGCAAAATAATTGCTGGTGTTGAAGAAATAGATATTCGCTGCGAATAGCAACGACGAGGCGGCCGAATGGCCAAGCCGGGTCATCGCCTCCAGCGAGAGAATGAATGAGGCCGCAATAATGGTCAGGCCAATCGCCACCAGCATGCTGGGCACAATGCGCCGTACGCGCCGTTCGCAGAACTTAGCAAAACTAAAACGTTCCTTTTCAAGGTCGGTGCGGATGATATGGGTGATCCAGTAGCCGCTGATGACGAAGAACACATCGACCCCGACAAAGCCACCGCTGATACCAAACACCTGCAAGTGAAACAGGATGATGACAGCCACCGCAATGGCGCGTAGCCCATCGATATCGGCGCGGTAGCGCTCGCCACTCGCAAAACGTGCATGGGGCTTAAAGAGATTCGCTATCGTCATAA
>CAZOFC010000159.1:0-4594 GCA_964578965.1 uncultured Azospirillum sp. | reverse complement strand
TGCGGACCTGACCTACACCCCTAACCTGCTGCTCGCCGAGGCCTTCGGTGCCCCGGTGATTTTGAATGCCTCCCCGCGCGATGGAAGCTTACGCGAGATGGTGGACGAGAAAAAAATTCCCATGCTGCTGTATGAGGCAGGCACAGCGCTTCGCTTTGATCACCGCGCGGCTATTCTTGGGGTCGAGGGCATCCTCAATGTCATGCGCGCGATTGGCATGCTGCCACCACTCAGGCTCAAAGTCCCCGTGGTGAAGCCCTATATCGCCAAATCCAGCCAGTGGGTGCGCGCGCCCATCAGCGGTATCTTCATCACGCGCAAAAAACTGGGTGAGCGCGTGGTGAAGGGCGATAAGCTCGGCTTCATCACCAACCCGTTTGGCGACTATGAATATGCCATTCTTTCCCCCGTCGATGGTATCATCATCGGCAACTCGATTTTGCCGCTCGCCAACGAGGGGGATGGCATTTACCATATCGCGAGCTTCGATAAGAACGTCAAGCCGACCGATGACGAGCTATATCCCTATATTGATCCGGACCTTATGTAGAGTTCAAAACTAGGCAATTATTGCCTAGTTAGGAGTTATTTGCCTAGACTAGGCAATTATTGCCTAGTATGCGTATAAATCTGCCCCGATTATCGTTCCGGGAAAATAATCATTCTATTTATTATTAAACAATGGGTTGAGCCATCTATCCCCAAAGTTGGCATGGGCGTTGCATATCCTTTGGTAAGCGCTGCTAAGGCGCATCACTAACAGGAGGTGTTATGACACAACAACAACGCGAAGTAAGTGCAACGATTCAATCGATGGCAGAAGAGCAAGTACTGTTCCTCAAGAACCGCTACAAGATGGACGCCGATGAAATCATCAGCCTCTATACCGGTAAGCGCGTGAAGGACGCCACCTACTCCGACGCGATCAGCTCGATCATGATGTTCAACTCCAGCAACGCCAAACAACACGGCTTCATCGCTTCATAAGGTTTGCCTAAAAAAGAAAAACAAGTCGCTGGCAAGCAAGCAAAAATAGCGCCCTCGTGTGGGGCACCACGAACACACCATCCTCACTGAGCCGCCTCGCAAGGGGCGGCTCTTTTTTTTCAGCTAGAGGATTGTCGGGTTCGGCGCGTCGCCGTACACTTTCAGCGGGTCGAACATTTTCTCGGATTCTTTGAATTCGAGCGCACCGACATTTGCGCTGCCCGTTGGCACGGCACGATAGAAACAACTGCGATATCCCACGTGGCAGCTTGCATCGCCGGGGATTTCCACTGAAATCCACACCGCATCCTGATCATCGTCAATCCGCATCTCACGCACTTTTTGGACAAGGCCTGAGGTTGCGCCCTTGTGCCACAGCACCTTACGGCTGCGGCTGTAGTAATGCGCCTCGCCGGTCTCGATGGTTTTGCGCAGGGCTTCTTCGTTCATGTAGCCGAGCATGAGCACTTCGCCCGTGTTCGCGGCGGTGGTCACGCAGGCAATGAGGCCATTCTCATCGAATTTCGGGGCAAGTTCGGTGCCCTCTTCCACCTGTTCAATGGTCACGCGTTTTTGAAACATAGTAATCTCCTCAAAGCGCGCTCAATCCGCGCGAATGGGGCTGATATAGTGCGTGTAGCGATAAAATCCAGCAAAAAGGGACCAGCAATCGCATCCTAATGATCGAGCGATGCGCCTTGCGATGTCTCAGCTTCCGCTGCTGCGCGCTCGCGCCAACCTTTATCACGTCGTGCCGCGGCGGCCAATGCCATGACGGACGTAAATTGCCCCCCATCTGCCCACAGATTGGTTCCCGGCTGAATCTCGCGCGCGGCTGCATGAGCCTCCCGATGTGGACCAGTACCACCCCCTACATAGGTATGCTCATTACCCACGACAATCGTATGGGCTGGGGCTCCCATGTTTAATTCATCCATTGCACGCGCAGCCAACACAGCCGCCTCATGAGAGAGGCCTTCTATATCTGCATCTTTATCAACGGATTCAATTTCTTTCCCTTTTTCGAGGCTTTTGCGCTCTGTTTGCAAAAGTACTGCATTAAACTGAGGCGCTACTTCCGCCAAGTTGAAATGGTCGCTGATGGTCGCGGCAAAGCCATCAACTGGAGAGGGATATTGATAATCATTGAGCTTTGCCAGCTCTGAAGCGTTTAATGCACGCCCTAAGCGTTCCACAAGCTGCTTTCGAAGCACCCTTTGAAGGGCCCCAGAACCGGTGTGTTGCCCATATACACAGGTTGCCCCATCAATCGCTTTCATAAGGTGCGACCAGGACAACTCATCACGTTTTCTGTCATCAATTGTTGCTTGTACCTTACGCAAATCAATCGTTACACCACCGGCACGCAGGACAGCCTGTTCATCTTCCGCATCGGGGTCGATCACCGTAATTTTAGGGCGTTGTTTCGTTTCAGCCATTGACTGTCCTACCAATAGTTCAGACAGAGTTTACCACACGCCGCGACAGGCTTTATTAAGCTTTTATTAAGATTTGCGTTAACGCTCTAGAACGGGTTGTAATCCCGAATCTTCTGAACCGTTGATTTCTCGGGGATGGGCGTATTGCTGGGAGGGAATTTCTCGTTATAGACACAGATAATATCCGGCCCACGGCGAAGGGTGAAGCGGCCACTGACGCGCTCGACCACCACATAATTGCCGCGTTTGCGGAAGTTGATGAGCTGCTCGCTACCGGCGCTATCGACATTGAAAAAGGCAGGAATTTCAGCGTTTTGGTCTTTGAACTCAAAATAGGTGAATTCACCATCATCAAAGATGCGGATGGGTTCAATGACCGTTGAGCCTCGGATGGAATAGTTGAAATTGAATTTCTCGGGGTTTTTCTCGATGTCCGGAAACGCCTCAAACTGCGAAAAATCAACGGCGGAGCTGTCGCTTTGCGGGTAAATGAAGCGATACGAAAAGACGAGGTTCTTATCGCGAATGTTCTTTGTTTCCTCGGCATGCAGCTCGAACAGGTACGAGCGTTTATCGGTGATGACGGTCATGTTGGTCAGGGCGTTCTGCTCAATGGGCTTCAAAAACAGCCGATTACCCGAGGGATTGATGAGCCATGCCACTGAATCACCGACGGACACGGTCTGGATTTTTTCGTCCGCCTCGAATTCAATGGCCGACTGGAAGCCATAATGGCCGATGAACTGATAGACCTCGTTACCGCTGTAGCGCACGGTGCGAATGCGGCTGTCGGTCGCGATCGGCCGCGGCGATTGCAGCGCAAACACCGGCTGGGCAAGCAGCAGCACCAGCATCACGGTAGCGATTTTATGGGTTCTGTTGCAGCACATAGTTTACTACCTGAAAGTGTGGGTCGCGCACGTTTAAGTCTTTATCACCCGTTTGCGGATTATCAACCAACTCGGTGGTGAGTTCTGTATAAACGTAATCAAGCTTTGCCGTCCAGTTCGTAATCGCCGGATTATCGGAGCCACGCACTTCGGTGCTGAACGTCACTTCTGCACTGCCTTTTCCGTCCTTGGGAGGAGAAATGCGCACACTGCGCGGCGTGACCAGGCGCTGGCCATATTCGCCAAGGCTAGCCAGTGGGCTTGCCGGGTTACTGGGGCTGTAAGCCGTGGCATAGGCATTGTAGGTATTCACATCCGATTGTGCACGCACAAAGCGGGCATTCGCGGCGAATGTCTGGTAGAAATAGCCTTCGCGCGCGATGACATATTGCGTCACGAAAAATTCGACGATCGCGGGGTTCACCGGCTCGCGTTTTTCAGTCAGCGGCACGAGCGTCATATACACGTCGTCCGGGCGGTCGGTGGCATAGACCAGCACAGGGTCGCGGTTGGTCAGCGGCATCAGGCGGAAAACCGCTGCCAAGCTGAAAAATGCAACAACCGAGGCAAGGATGGCGACAATCAGAAAAAAGCTGCGCTCCGAGATGGGACCGATATAAACCGCCTGAAACCACTGGCGCGCCTCAAGAAAATAGCTGCCACTGCGGATGGCGTCGGCAATCTGTTTATTGGGCTCGGTCATACCACCTATATCGACTGCTAAAATACCAACAATTTTGAGTGCAGCTTACTTCGCCCTATGGTATTGTAAATAACAATCGCAATAACAATAGGCTGGGTGTGGGCAGTTGGTAAATTTCTTTCCTAAAGCCATGGCGGCGTTCGCCTTCACGTTTTTTGTCGCGGCTTCAGCCAGCGCACAGGTGTGCAAAGAATCAAATGGCAATTTGGCTGGCAAAGCCAACATGGATTGCGACATGCGCTATCGCGACCAAATTGTCGCCTGCGATAAGAAAAACCCCAACAATAGTAAGGAAATCGTTGGCACACGCCCTGCCTGCCCGGCCAAACCGATGCCGATGATCGATACACCAGCCGCTTCATATATTGCTGATTACTCTCCCTATCTCTTCCAATACCCGCGCGACGCGGGCGACCCCAGCAAGCCCTATTCCGGCGCCTTCGCTTCGGGCACCCCCGGGTGATGCCTCGCGCACCTTCCAGCTCTTTGGCAATACGGCAACAGGTACACGCCGCCTTGCTGCCTGTACTACGCAAATCAAGCTACCAACGGACCCCACCACCGATGGGGAATGG
>CAZOFC010000158.1:0-4658 GCA_964578965.1 uncultured Azospirillum sp. | reverse complement strand
GCGGTATTCAAAGGCGCTGGTGCGCTTACCATAGCCAAGCTCGGTCACGGTGAGGATCATTTCCTCGGCCGCGCTCATCTCGGCGATTTTCTCTTCGCTGAGCGTGATGCCGGTGAGATCAATGGTCTCGCCTTCATCCGCCTCTTCCTGCCCTGCCGCGCGGCGACGTGCGGAAGCAACCTTGCGGTAATCCTCACGCTCTTCGGCCGTGGCACGAATGCCATGGAGGATGGAGATGGAAACGACCGTATCCTTATCCGCGAGTTTCATGCCGCGCACGCCATCGGAGGTGCGGGATTTGAACACACGCACCGCATCGACCGGGAAGCGCATCGCCTTACCCTCCTTGCTCGCGAGCAGCACATGGTCTTCCTCGGCGCAGGTTTTCACACCCACCAATTTATCGCCCTCATCAAGGCGAATGGCGATTTTACCGTTTGATTGTACGCTCTTGAAATCGCTCAGATCATTGCGGCGCACATTGCCCTGTGCCGTCGCAAAGAAGATATTGAGTTTATCCCAATCCGCCTCGTTCTCGGGCAATGGCATGAAGGTCTCGATCGTCTCGCCCGCCTTGAGGGGGAAGATGTTCACGAGCGCTTTGCCGCGCGCTTGCGGGGTGCTGAGTGGTAAGCGGTACACTTTGAGTTTATACACTTGACCCGTACTGCTAAAGAACAATACCGGCGCATGGGTGCTGGCCACGAATAATTCAGTGGTCGCGTCTTCCTCGCGCAAATCGATGCCCGAGCGGCCTTTGCCACCGCGTTTTTGCGCACGATACGTCGCCAGCGGCACGCGCTTGATGTACCCGCCCGCCGTCACCATCACCACCATTTCCTCGCGGGCGATGAGGTCTTCGATATCGATCTCAGCTTCCGATTCCTGAATTTCGGTGCGGCGCGGCACGGCGAATTGCGCCTTCACCTCCACCAGCTCTTCGCGCATCAGGGCATAGAGCTTCTCGCGACTGCCCAGAATGGCGAGGTATTCTTTAATCTCGACCGCAAGCTCGCCCAATTCACCATCGATCTTCTCGCGCTCGAGGCCCGTCAGGCGCGCCAAGCGCAGTTCAAGGATGGCTTTTGCCTGTGCCTCGGTGAAGTAAATTTTATCCCCATTCAGCACGTTACCCGAATCTTCTACGAGGTTAAGCAAAGCAACAATATCGCCCGCCTTCCACTCGCGGCGCATCAATTCTTCCTTCGCCACCACGGGGTCTGGCGAGTTACGGATCACCGCAATCACCTCATCGATGTTGGCCACGGCAATCGCCAAGCCGATCAACACATGGGCGCGGTCGCGCGCTTTGCTGAGTTTGAATTGCGTGCGGCGGGAAATCACCTCTTCGCGGAAGGCAATGAACGCGGTTAACACCTTCTTCAAATCCAGCAGCTCTGGGCGGCCTTGGTTCAGTGCCAGCATGTTGACACCAAAGCTGGTTTGCAGTGGCGTGAAGCTGTAAAGCTGGTTGAGCACCACCTCGCCCATCGCGTCTTTCTTGATTTCAATTACCACGCGCACGCCGGATTTATCGGACTCATCACGCAAATCGCTGATGCCTTCGATTTTCTTTTCCTTCACCAGCTCGGCGATGCGCTCCACCAACCGCGCCTTATTCACTTGGTATGGCACTTCATGAATGATGATCGCCTCGCGGCCTTTTTTATCGACCTCGATTTCGCACTTACCGCGCATGACGACTGAACCACGGCCCGTATGCATGGCGCTTGTCGCGCCCGAACGGCCCAGAATAATTCCGCCGGTTGGGAAATCCGGTGCCGGGCATGCCGCCATCAATTCTTCGACCGTGGCCTCGGGGTTATCGATCAGCATGCAGGTGGCATCCACCACCTCGCCAAGGTTGTGCGGCGGAATGTTGGTGGCCATCCCCACCGCAATGCCCGAGCCGCCATTGACCAGCAAGTTCGGGAAGCGCGCAGGCAGCACGGTTGGCTCCTGCTCGGCACCGTCATAGTTTTCTTGATAGTTCACGGTATCGAACTCGATATCGTTCAGCAGCGCGTGGGCGGCTTTGCTCAGGCGTGATTCGGTGTAACGCATCGCGGCGGCATTATCGCCATCCATCGAACCGAAGTTCCCCTGGCCATCCACCAGCATCAAGCTCATGCTGAAGGGCTGCGCCATACGCACCAACGCATCGTAAATCGCGCTGTCGCCATGCGGGTGGTATTTACCCATCACATCCCCGACAATACGCGCCGATTTTTTGTAGGGCTTGTTGTATTCAACGCCCAGTTCCAGCATGCCGAACAGAATGCGGCGATGCACGGGCTTTAAGCCATCCCGCACATCAGGAATCGCGCGGCTGACGATGACGCTCATGGCGTAATCGAGGTAGCTCTTGCGCATTTCCTCTTCAATCGAGATGGGGAGAATTTCTGCGATGCTGCTGGTCATGGTCTTGCCCTTTGGTTTTGTCGTCGTCGCCCCACACTCACCATGTCATGCCGTCTTCACGACGGCATCCATCTTCTTAAGCTTAACAAAGTTGGACCCCGTTGTAAAAACGGGGTGACAGCCTGAGTGTGTGGCTGCTTACGAATACTTCTAAAGCATGAGGGCTGATAAACCAGCCAGAAGGCCCAGTTATCCACAGCTTGGGGATGATTTAAGGGGCAACGCTTAGGTTATTTCCCAACCACTGCCCAACTCACGCGGCTGGGCTTGCGATGCAAACTGCGAATTAAGCTCGAATACAGCGGCGTTCGATAATGTTGGCGAGGACCGCGCGTTCAGGTTTCTGAGCTCTTCAGATACATGCAGCCCCGCAAGCAACGACGCAAATGGGTTGGCCGATTGGGTTGCCTGCTGCTCAGTCACTGGCTGGGGTGCGGCGAGCTCCATCAGCGGCTTATCAAAAATCGCCGCCAGCGTCAGCGGTGGCTCTGAAGCTGCCGCAGGCTCATTGTTGCGCGTATCAATGAGGGCAAACTTCTCGGCATCGAGCTGCTGCTGTGCCACTTGTTGCGCCAGTTGACTCAGCTCTGGCGTCACGCCGGGCAAATTGCCCACCGCCTGCTGAATTGCATCATCACTGGCGCCCGCTGCGATCATCTGTTTCACAGTGTTCTGTACGGCAAAGGTCAGGCGTTCTATATCTTCGCTTGTATGGGTGGTGTAGCCGTTTTCATGCTGTCGGCCCAGCATCCCTACTTCGGTCATGAGTTCCATGCCGTTGGGCGCGGCCACCAATCCATTCACCTGACCATATTCCGTGAGCGTATCATGCATTAACGCCGCCACGTCGGCAGGGGTCATGTCGGGGTTATTGGTGACGTATTGCAGCACCGCTGCTTGCACTTCAGGGGGCAATTGCGCGCGAAAATCGCTAAGCAGCACCTCGTAAGACTGCGGGTCGGATACGATGATATCACCAGTTGCCATAGGATAACTCTAACATAATCCTACGCGTGAATCGTTAAGATTATATTACAGTTTGATGACAATCGCTTGATTTTGCTGGCAAGGAACGCGCCTGAAAAAATCATTGCGTCCCCGCCCCGTCCTTCGACGGGGTAAACTCCGGCGGGGATCCATTAGCAAAAAACAGCGTTTACGCCTTGCCCTGATGGCGAAGCCGCAGCCGCAACGCATTGAGTTTTATGAAACCTTCAGCATCGCGCTGGTTATACACGCTATCGGCCTCGAAGGTCACATGCGCCATGGAATAGAGGCTCGTGGGTGATTTACGGCCCACGACGGATACCGAGCCTTTGTAAAGCTTCAGGCGCACAATACCGCTCACATTCTCTTGGCTCTTATCAATCAGGCTTTGCAGCATTTCGCGTTCGGGGCTGAACCAATAGCCGAAATAGACCAGCTCGGCATAGCGCGGCATCAGCTCTTCTTTCAAATGCATCGCGCCGCGATCTAAGGTGATGGATTCGATGCCGCGATGCGCGGTGTGCAGAATCGTCCCGCCCGGTGTTTCATACACCCCGCGCGACTTCATGCCCACATAGCGGTTCTCAACGAGGTCGAGGCGCCCCACGCCATGGCGACCACCGATTTTGTTGAGCTCAGCCAGCAAATTTGCCGGGCTTAGCTTCTGGCCATTCACTGCCACAGCATCGCCTTTGGCAAATTCAATCTCCACATATTCAGGCACATCCGGCGCTTTTTCAGGGTCCACCGTCAGGCGGAACATGGAGGTATCCGGCTCCACCCACGGGTCCTCGAGGGCTTTGCCCTCATACGAAATATGCAGCAAATTCGCATCCATGCTGTAGGGCGCTTCGCCGCGCTTATCCTTCGCCACCGGGATCTGGTTTTTCTCGGCATAGTCAATCATTTGCGTGCGGCTGTTCAGCTTCCACTCGCGCCACGGGGCAATCACATGAATGTCAGGTTGCAGCGCGTAATAGCTCAGCTCAAAGCGCACCTGGTCATTCCCCTTGCCGGTCGCGCCATGGCATACCGCATCCGCCCCCGTTTCGCGGGCGATTTCAATCTGGCGTTTGGCAATCAGTGGGCGCGCGATGGAGGTGCCAAGCAGGTAAACACCCTCATAGAGCGCGTTGGCGCGGAACATGGGGAACACGTAATCGCGCACAAATTCTTCGCGCAGATCATCAATGAAAATTTCTTTCACACCCATCAGCTCGGCCGTGGCGCGCGCGGGTTCCAGCTCCTCG
>CAZOFC010000157.1:0-4699 GCA_964578965.1 uncultured Azospirillum sp. | reverse complement strand
GCGCATTTGCGCTGCACGATGATCCCATCGGCCTGCCGATGGTGTTTGCCGGGGCGGCCGCTATCATTGCGGTGTGTTTCTTCTGGTGGCGCGACGTGATCAAGGAAGGCCTGCATGATAAGGCGCATACCGATAAAGTCCGCCTTGGCCTGCGCCTTGGTATGGCGCTGTTCATCTGCTCGGAAGTGATGTTCTTCGTGGCTTTCTTCTGGGCGTATTTTGGCGCGGCGTGGTTCCCCAAATTGCCGCTCACCGATGTGTGGGCGATTGCAGAGGGCGTCTGGCCACCCGCCGACATCATTGCCTTCGACCCGTTCGACCTGCCACTGATGAACACGCTCATCCTCTTGCTATCAGGCACCACCGTCACTTGGGCGCACCATGCGTTGCTTGAAGGCAAGAATGACGAAGTGGTCAAAGGCCTCATGTGCACCGTAGCTTTGGGCTTCTTCTTCTCCATCGTACAGGCCTATGAATATACCCACGCGGCCTTTGGCTTGAAGGACGGCAAATACGCCGCCACCTTCTACTTGGCAACTGCCTTCCACGGCATCCATGTGATGATCGGGACTGCGTTCCTGGCCGTGTGCCTCGTGCGCGCGCGCCGCGGCACCCTCACAGCGCAGGGCCATCTCGGCTTTGAGTTTGCCGCATGGTACTGGCATTTCGTCGATGTGGTATGGCTGTTCCTGTTTGTCGGCATTTATTGGCTGACGTCGTAGTTTTGATGTGGATGGGGGTATCACCCCCAAACCCCCTCCCTTGCGGGCTCGCGCCATAAAGCGCTACGCGTGTTCTTTAATATGAGGGATTGCACGGCACTACACAGCAGCGTATAGCAATGCCATGTCCACACCTCGCTCACTCTTCAAGCAAATGCGTGCCCCGCGCTGCCCACGCTGCGGGCAAGGCAAGCTCTTCAAGGATATGCTAGGCATCGTCGATGCATGCAGCGAATGTGGCCTCGTGCTCAAGCACCATGACGCCGCCGATGCCCCGACCTTTTTTGCGCTATGCTTTGTGGGCCTGCTCGTGACGGTGGGTGCAGCCTTTGTTGAAATCAATTTCGCCCCTGCCTTGTGGGTACATGCTGCTCTCTGGGTTCCTCTCACCCTAATTGGCTGCATTATCACCTTGCGGGTATTTAAAACCCTGTTCATCACCCTCGAGCATCGCTTAGCACTTTTGAAAGAGATCGACCCCAATCAATAAGGTTGCACTAGCCTTCATTTTTCGTCATTGCGAGGAGGCTCTTGAGCCGACGCGGCAATCCACCTTTCTTTTTGTGGCCAAGATGGATTGCTTCGCTATACGCTCGCAATGACACGTAAGAGAGACTTTTATGACACTTCACTTCACTCGCCCGCGCCCCATTGCCTGGTTTTTCTTCATTGCAGCATTTAGCACCTGCATTGCGCTTGGCAGTTGGCAGGTCGAGCGACTGAAATGGAAACAAGGCATCATCGCCGCCTTGGCCGAGGCCAATGCTTTAACACCCCTGACTGCCATACCCAAAGACGAGGCCGAGCTAGCGGCGCTACAATTTCGTAAAATCCGCCTTCGCGGCACCTGGCGCGGTGACCTTGAGTTTCACATCGCCCCGCGCTATTTCAAAAACCAGTTTGGCTACCATGTCATCACCCCAATGACCCTTGCCGACGGGCGCACGCTGATGGTCAATCGCGGCTGGATTCCCGGCAAAAAGAAGGACGCAACCACCCGGCCAGATTCACGCGCCAAAGGCACTACGACGATCAACGGCATCGTGCGCATCGGCGCGGAGCGTAATTATTTCAGCCCCGTCAACCAGCCCGAAAAAAACATCTGGTTCGGGCGTGACGTGGCCGCCATGGCGCAAAGCGCTGACCTTAAAAACACCATCCCCGCGATGGTCGATGTGGTCGGCACGCAGGACCTAACCAAGCTTCCCGTCCCGTCGGACGGCACTATCCGCCTACGCAACGACCATTTAAGCTACATCATCACCTGGTTTGGCATCGCGCTCGGTATCCTCGTGATTTTTGTGGTCTATCACCGCAAAAAGTAGTAGTTTAAACTGCATGATGATGCCTCGCCATGCCGCACGAACCCGTGCCTTTAGCCTAGTTGAACTCAGCATTGTGCTGGTGATTTTGGGGCTATTAGTGGGCGGGGTGCTCTCGGGCCAATCCCTCATCCGCGCGGCCGAGTTGCGCAGCGTGACCACGGATTTCACCCGATATCAAACCGCTATCTACAGCTTTCGCGATAAGTATTTCGCTTTGCCAGGCGACATGGCAAACGCGACCGCGTTTTGGGGCACTGCTGCCGGTACAGGCTCGGACATGACGTGCTATGATACCGCTTCAACAGATGCACGCACATGCAACGGCAATGGCGATGGCCAAATCGCTGGATTATCCCTCCCGGCTGTTTATTCTGAGCCAAACCGTTCCTGGCAACATCTTGCCAATGCGGGGCTGATAGAAGGACGTTATACAGGCCAGAATGTGGCGCCCACTGTCGGGGTCACCGCGCCCAGAGGCCGTATCAGCAATACGGGGTTTTTTCTTGTCCATGTGGTCAACGCAGGTAACTTTGGCGAGAGCTTTTCAAACGACAGCAACGGCAATCAACTTTTCTTTGGAGCAACCACTGCCGTGTTTCGTGACCCCGCGCTCAAGCCCGAAGAGGCATGGAATCTCGATACGAAAATCGATGATGGCAGGCCCGCAACCGGCGTATTACAGACCGATACGACCTTCAGCTCTGCCTGCTACACTGGCACCTATCCTTCCGCTGTATATGCACTCAACGTCAGCAGCATTGCCTGTAGTTTGCGCCTGACCTTGCGTTAGACACCCTCGACACGTGGCGGAAAACCCGCTAAACGCCCTAATCATGATGTATATCTCCACACGCGGGGTTGCCCCGAAGCTTGATTTCAAAGGCGCGCTGATGGCGGGCCTCGCCAGCGATGGCGGGCTCTATGTGCCCGAATCCATGCCCTCGTTTTCGCCCTCGCATATCGCAAGCCTGGCGGGCCTGAGCTACCGCGATTTAGCCCTTGAGATCATGATGCCGTTTGTTGGCGACAGTTTTTCGCGCGCCGAGATGAAACGCATGATCGATACCGCCTATGCCAATTTCCGCCATGCGGCGATCGCGCCACTCACCCAGCTTTCGGCCAACCATTTCGTGCTCGAACTATTCCATGGCCCCACCTTGGCGTTCAAGGATTTTGCGCTGCAGCTCGTTGGCCAATTGCTCGAAGCGACGATGAAGGATTCAGGCAAGCGCGCCGTGGTGCTTGGTGCCACCTCGGGGGATACGGGCTCAGCCGCCATGGCGGGCTGCATGAACCGCGCGAATCTTGATATTGTCATCCTCTACCCCTATGGCCGCACCAGTGAGGTGCAGCGCCGTCAGATGACAACACTTGGCGCAAAAAACATCCATGCCCTCGCCGTCGATGGCACGTTCGATGATTGTCAGGATATGGTGAAAACCCTGTTCGCGGATGGCGATTTTCGGGCAAAAACGCAGCTTTTGGCGGTCAATTCCATCAATTTTGCGCGTGTTTTGGCCCAAATCGTCTATTATTTTTATGCCGCATTGCGTTTGGGTGCGCCTTCGGCAAAACTCAATTTCACGGTGCCGACCGGCAATTTTGGCGATATTTATGCGGGTTATTTAGCACGTTGCATGGGCTTGCCCATCCACAAGCTGGTGATTGCGAGTAACGAAAACAACATCCTCGCCCGCTGTGTAAAAACGGGTGAATACCGCATGAATGGGGTCAAACCCACCCATTCACCGAGCATGGACATCGAAATCAGCAGTAATTTTGAGCGATTGCTGTTTGATTTGTTCGACCGCGACGGTGCGGCCTTAGGCAAAGCCATGACCGAGTTTCGCGCCACCAAATCCCTGAAACTCACCCCCGCGCAGCATGCGGATTTCATCCGCCTCTTTGCCGCAGGCACGGTCGATGATGCGGGCACATTGGCCTGCATTTCGCGCACCTACGCCGAAAACGGCTATGTGCTCGACCCGCACACGGCGGTGGGCGTGGCCACCACGCAGGTCCTTGATTTACAAGGGATTAATGTCACGCTCGCCACCGCCCACCCGGCCAAATTCCCCGAAGCTGTGAAAACCGCGACCGGCGCCAGCCCGGCCCTTCCCGCCCATTTGGCGGATTTATTTGAGCGCGAGGAGCAGTTCACGCCGATGACGCGTGACTTAGACGCGCTCAAGGCCTATATACGCTTCCTCTAGTCGTCATCGCGAGGCCTTCAGGCCGTGGCGATCCAGCGCGCCGAGTCTTCGGCGCTAAACTTCTTTGCTCTGGATTGCCACGTCGCTTACGCTCCTCGCAATGACAAAAACTAACGAGCCATATGTTATGACCTATCAATTAACCACCCTGCCCAACGGCTTTCGTATCGCCACCGAGCGCAACGCGGATGAACATTCCGCCGCCTTCGCGATTGCGGTCGATGTTGGTGCGCGCCACGAAGAACCCTCCGAGGGTGGCTTAAGCCACATGCTCGAACACATGGCCTTCAAAGGCACCGCCACCATGAACGCGCGCGAGATCGCCGAATCGTTCGACCTCATGGGCGGCAACATCAACGCCTACACCAGCCACGAGCACACGGTCTATTACGCCAAGGTGCTCAAGGAATATGCCGATGATGCGTTGCGCCTGTTATGC
>CAZOFC010000156.1:0-4710 GCA_964578965.1 uncultured Azospirillum sp. | reverse complement strand
AGGTGATGGCGCGTGGGTTCATCCAGCTATCGAATACGGCACGGATGGCGCCCCAGAGCTGCTCGTTCACATCCTGCGGGAAGGGGCGCTTGATGTGTTTGGCAACCACGTCCTTATATTGCGCGACGAGCTCCTTGAGGTCATCAGCACTCAAATCCGTATCCTGCGAGAAATCGCGCTCGTTCTTCATGAGGTCGAGCAGGTCCTCGAAATGGTCGTGATCGACACCGAGCACCACATCCGAATACATCTGGATGAAGCGGCGATAGGAATCATAGGCAAAGCGCG
This sequence comes from uncultured Azospirillum sp., assembly GCA_964578965.1. Classification (GTDB taxonomy): domain Bacteria; phylum Pseudomonadota; class Alphaproteobacteria; order Rickettsiales; family UBA3002; genus QFOX01. The sequence goes on along the minus strand of CAZOFC010000156.1, from coordinate 4,422 downwards.
CATTGCCGGTTTTAAGGGCAAGGCCCTCCACCGTTGCGTCGTTCAGGCCTAAGTTCAAAATCGTATCCATCATGCCGGGCATGGAGGCGCGGGCGCCCGAGCGCACCGAAACCAGCAGCGGGTTTTTTGCATCACCAAACTGACGGCCAACAATGGCTTCGATTGCTTTCACGCCATCGGCTACTTGTGCGGCCAAGGCTTCGGGGAAATTCTTATCCGCCGCATAGTAGGCCACGCACACATCCGTCGGGATGGTGAAGCCGGGGGGAACAGGCAGGCCCAGCGCGCACATATCGGCGAGGTTTGCGCCCTTACCGCCAAGCGTATTTTTCATCGCGGCCGAGCCTTCGGCCTTGCCATCGCCAAAGCTGTAAACGAGCTTTTCTGGGGCAACGGACTTCTTCATGGCGGCGGATGATTTCATGGCGTGTTACTCCCTAGTGTCATCGCGAGGCTGAAAGCCGTGGCGATCCAGCGCGCCGAGTCTTCGGCGCTAGATTTTCTTTAGTCTGGATTGCCACGTCGCTACGCTCCTCGCAATGACGGTTCATGTTATCCCTCAATTTTGCTGAAGTCAGCAATGGTGTTGGCAGCATCGCGCACGGCGGCAAGCAAGCTCAGGCGCGCCTCACGGAAGCCTTCTTCGGTGACGAGATGATCGGTGAAGAATTGGTTGATGGGTGCTGCGAGGGCGCTAAGCGCCTCTGGATTTTTGTCATTCCCGCGCAGGCGGGAATCGAGTTCTTTCAGCGAGGCAATAAGCGCTTTTTCCGCAGGCGAGGTAAGTGTATCCGAGAAGCTAGCGGCAAAGCTGGTCTTCGATTTTTTCTCTTCCGCAGCCAAGATGTTCATTGCGCGCTTGACAGCGGCGAGGGTGGTTTTTCCGGCATCGGTGGAGAGCCAAGCGGCGAGCGCTTTGGTCTGCTCGGTAAGCAGCGCTGGAACATAGCTTTTTCCATTTGCTTGCAAGCTGGCTTCAACAATGTGGGCGGTGATATTCTCGTCACGCAGCAATTGCTTCAGACGCTCATTGAAGAACTCGACGACATCTTTGCTGCAATGCGAAGTAAGATCAAGATTCCAGCGGTGCCAGTGCAAAATCCGCAGCACACCTAGTGCCGCCCTTCTCAATGCCAGCGGGTCTTTGCTGCCGGTTGGTTTTTCGCCTGCGGCAAAAAGGCTGGTAATGGAATCGAGCTTGTCGGCAATCGCGATGATGGCGGCAAGCGGTGACTCAGGCACGGAATCGCTCGCACCCAGTGGCTTATAATGGTCACGAATCGCATCCGCAATTTCGGCGGATTCACCCTGCGCAGTGGCGTAGTAGCGGCCCATGATGCCTTGTAGCTCGGGGAACTCACCGACCATGCCAGAGGTTAAATCGGCCTTGCAGAGTTGCGCTGCACGACGGACGGATTTCTCATCCGTATAGCCCACCGCTTTCGCGATTTGCACAGCCAGCGCTTCAATGCGCGCGACCTTCTCGTTCATCATGCCCACTTTGGCGTGGAAGACGACATCCGATAATTTCTTGCCCCACTCTTCGAGGCTGGTTTTGCGGTCTTGCTCCCAATAAAATTCACCATCCGCGAGGCGTGCGCGGACCACGCGGGCGTTACCAGCCTTCACCTTCGCGCCGCCATCGGCCGTTACCATATTCGCGACGGTGATGAACTGGTCACTTAGTCTCCCATCCGCCGATTTGAGGGCGAAATAGCGCTGGTGGTTTTTCATTTCTGAGATCAGCACTTCTGGTGGCAGGTCGAGGAATTTTTTATCAAACTGGCAAAGCAACGGCACTGGCCATTCAACGAGGCCCGTCACTTCATCGAGCAGTGCTTCATCCTCGGCTACACTTAAGTTTGCTGCAGCGGCGAGTGCAGCAATTTCGGTTTTGATTTGTGCGCGGCGCGCCGCATAATCGACCACTACCTTCGCATCCTTCAACATGCCCTCATACTTTTCAGCGTTAGGGATGGTGATGGGGGCAGGGGCCATGAAACGGTGGCCCTCGGTGATGTTGCTGGCGGTGAGGTGGGCGAATGCTACTGGCACTATCTGCTCATCCAGCAAGCACACAACGCGGTGAAGCGGGCGCACCCAGTTGAGGGGACGTGAGCCCCAGCGCATAGATTTGGGCCAGCCAAAGGCCACAAGCGTGCTTTCGCAAATTTCTTTCACCACTTCGGCAACCGCGCGGCCTTTACGCTCAATCGTCGCGTAGTAGTAGCCGTCGCGTTGTTCGCATTGCTCGAGTGTGAGGCCGGTGGATTGAAGGAAGCCTTTCATGGCCTGTTCGGGCGCGCCGATTTTGGGGCCGCGTTTTTCCTCGCGCACATCCGGCTGAATGGTGGGCAGGCCGAAGCATTGAATGGCCAAGTGGCGTGGGCTCACGAAGGTTTTTACGCTTGTCGGTTTGAGCATGTTTTTCTCGAAACCCGCGATCATCAAGCGCTCGAGCTGCTCCATCGCGCCACGCTGCATGCGCGAGGGGATTTCTTCGGAGAATAGTTCAAGTAGCAGGGTGGCCATTAGCGCTTCGCCTTCTTTTTTGCAGGCGCTTTGGCCGCACGTTTGGGGTCCACCATCGCTTTGGTGCGGGTGGGCTTCACTTTGTTGCCAGCACCCAGAATAATGACGGTAGGCTCATGCTTTACGGCCTTTTTCGGCTCCATGCTCGCATAGGCGCAGACAATCACCTTATCCCCCTTTTTGACCAGGTGGGCAGCCGGGCCGTTCATGACGATATGGCCGGAACCGGCGGGGTATTCGAGCACATAGGTGGTCAGGCGTGCGCCGTTCGTGAAGTTCAGCACATCCACCCGCTCATGCGGCAACAGGCCCGCCAAATCCATCAGGTCACGCGGGATGCCGATGGAGCCTTCGTAGTTCAAATTCGCGTCCGTCACCGTCGCGCCGTGAAGTTTGCATTTGAGAAGCGAGAGATACATCAGTTGGCCCCATTATCCGAAATTTCGACCGCATCGACGGGTGCAGCTTGCTGGTAATCGCCGCAGGCGGTGAGGGTGGCAAGAATGATCAATAGGTGCAAGCTTGGCTGCATGACCGCACTTTGTAGTTTGCTTTTGAGTTGGGATAAGCACATCAGCGCGCTCCTGGCTGAGAAGGCATTTCTTTTATGTTAAATTGTAAATGAGAAGAGTCCGTGTAATTGTATATGCAAATACGGTCATTTTCAGGCGTGGACGCGTATGCCTCCTCAGCCTCGGACATCAAGGTTTTTTTGTTTGATTCCAATAAATCATCAAGGGTTTTCGTTACGGCTTCATTTGTCCTCATGAGCCTATCAATGGCTCCTTGCCGCTGGACCACATTCAACAATGCCCAATTGGTTTTTTGATGATTCGTTGCATCTTCCCCATATTTTTGAGCAAGCGCATTTATATTCTTGAGTTGCTCGTCGCTATACCTTTTTGACCATTCAAGAGCCATTTTTTTATACAGCTCATTTTGGGGCAATCTTTCTTGCCATTTCAATGCAAGCGTATGCTGTGCAAACCTCTCCCGACATTTTCCTCTTGGCGAAATTTTTGTAATAGCCCTCTCAGCAAGATAAGCAGACAAGGAAAATTTATGTTTTTCAAAAGGGAACATAACCCGCGCAGAGGATTCAGCGAGATTCAGACGCTGTTCTTCAGAATAAATAACGCGCTTTGTAGAATCGTCAGCATCTCTCCTTCTGTACTTCACAGTTTCTGCGTGCTGGTCCAAAGGTTCACATGATGATCCCTGTCCTCGAGCCGATACCACAGGGAGAAAAAAACCAGAGGATAAGCAAGGTAAATCGCTCTCACGCCCTTGACCAACATAGGGAAAAAAGCAGCCTGTTAAGCAGAGTGCCGATAGACCAAGCATACTGATGCTGATGGTATTTTTTATCACGCCGCCTCCGTTTGCGTTTTCACCCAGGCTTCGCAGCAGGCTTTGGCGAGGGCACGGACACGGCCGATATAGCTTGCGCGCTCGGTGACGCCGATGACGCCGCGCGCATCGAGCAAATTAAAGCGGTGGCTGGCCTTGATGCACTGATCATATGCGGGCAGGGCCAATGGTGTAGCCACATCACCGCGTTTGAAGTTGAGCAGGGCCATGCACTCGGCCTCGGCCTGTTTGAATTGCTCGAACAGTTGGGCGGTATCCGCCGCTTCGAGATTGTAAGTCGAGAACTCGACCTCGTTTTGCTTGAACACATCGCCGTAATAGAACTGCACTTCGCCTTCCTTGGCGTCGTTCCATTTGAGGTCATAGACGTTCTCGACACCTTGGATATACATGGCCAGGCGCTCAAGGCCATAGGTAAGCTCGCCCGCAATCGGGTTGCACTCGATGCCGCCGACTTGCTGGAAATAGGTGAACTGGGTCACTTCCATCCCGTCGCACCAGACCTCCCAGCCTAGGCCC
>CAZOFC010000155.1:0-4791 GCA_964578965.1 uncultured Azospirillum sp. | reverse complement strand
GCAGGGGTGAAGGGAGAGCGAAGATAACCAACAATCACAGCACGCGACATAGATACTCCAGTGGATGAATCTTGTATTAATCATGCCATAAAAATCATTGCGTTAGAAGTAACTTACTGTGCAACGCACGCAAAGATTTCGATTGATTTTTGTGCTGTGGCAGATTTACGCGGCTAACCGCGCAAGGATGGCACGCAGCGGTGCAGGCTGGACCACCAGCAACACCACTTGAATGGCGGTGAGTAACCAAAATTTAATCTGGAAGCTGGCTTTGCGCGTTTTGTGGCGAAGTTTTTGTTGCGCGACAATCGCCATCAGCGTGCCGCCCATGAAGCCTGCCAGCAGTAACACATATTCGGGCGTGCGCATCACCCCGCCACGGCGCGCGGCGCGCTTATCCTGCCAATAGAGGAAAAACGTGAGGGCATTGATAGCTAAAAAGTAGAAAACCAAGTTCATTGCATCACCCTATTGAAAAACAATGGGTTAGGCAATCTAAAACAGTGGGTGTCGGGCGTCATTGTCATGCAATCTTCACACTGAAAGGGCCGCTGTGTTTGTATAATCTAGTTAGCATTAATAACCCGGTTGAACGATGACCGACACCAAACAACAGCCAGACCTTGCCATTATCGGCGGTGGAATCACCGGCCTTGCTGCGGCCTATGAGGCGGTGAAGCGCGGGCAAACCAACATCCATGTCTATGAGGCTTCGCAGCGCCTCGGCGGTAAAATCCAATCCGGCCAGGTGAATGGCGTCACCATTAATCGGGGTGCCGAATTCATTGATAGCGACCACGCACAACTCATCAAGCTCGCGAATGAGCTTGGCGTCAATCTCGTCGAAAATACCGGCATGGCGCGCGAGGAATTCGTGCGCCCGAATGGCAAGGTCATGGCGGCGGATGATTTTTACACCGCCTATAAACCGTATGCCGAACAAATCATCCGCGACCGCGAAGAAATCGCGCGCAACCCAAACGGCCAGCTTGCGCAACTGCTCGGCAAACTCACGCTTGATCAATATGCATCGATGCTCGGTCAGCAAGTCGCCCCTGCCCCGCGTAGCTTCTGGCAAGCCCTCACCGATACAATCAGCTTCCGTGGTAACCCGGCCAAAGAAGTGCTGGGTATGGCCGCGCATTCCTATGCCTCGGAAGTGGGCCAACCGATTGGCAATATCAGCGCCACCCAGTTCATGGCCGAAACCAGCAGCACGCCGGATACCTTCCTTTCAAGCGACTGCAAATGGCGTGTCGAGGGCGGCACGGAACAATTGATTATCAAGCTTCGTGAAGTGCTCGCCGCCAAGGGCGTGCAGTTTCATACTGGTGCAGAGCTGAGCAGCCTGAGCAAAAATGCGCAAGGCAACCTCGCATTGAACTTTACCGACCACAGCCACAACACCGTGGCCCATAAAACCATGATTACCCTGCCCACCTATGCGCTGGCAAAAGTGCAAGGCCTTGGCGCACTGGGTATGTCCCCGGAAAGCCAAGCCCTCATTCGCGAGACACAATACACCAATAGCTACAAGCTCACCATTGCCTTCAAGCCCGGCATGCAACCGCCCGAGGGCGCGTTCTACTCGCCAAACGGCTTCCAGTGCTGGAGCCCTGCCCCCGGCCTGTTGACTATTCTATCCACCGCAGAACAAATCGGTGTTACGAAATCTCCTAAACAACAAATCAGTGAGCAGCTTGAAGCCTTCGCCAAAGCGCATGGCAGCACCATCGATGCCATGTTCGACGTGAAGAACATGAACTACAACAACCCGGGCGCCGCTGGGTGCTATGCAACCCCCAAGCCCGGCCAGGTGCATGCGCTTGAAAAACTGAACGCCGAACTGCCCGCAATGGCTGGCAATGGTGTTGGCATTGCCGGCACCTTCATGCCGCTTGAGGGCAATGTTGGGTTCATGGAATGTGGCGTGGTCTCGGCGCAAAAAAGTTGTGATTTACTCGTCGGCCCCGCGAAAGACGTAGGCGTTGTGCAGCACCGCGCACCCGAGAAACAATGGGCCCCTGTGATTGCTGCCCAGCGCGCTGCGAACGATAACGTACAGGCCGTCGCCGCCGCGCGTTAAATCATTATCAATAAAACTACTGCTGCTTTCACATTTTTGCGCTAATCACAGCGCATGCGCAAACAACCTGATTTCTTAAAAAAGCCCCTCACCGAAATGACCGATGCCGAGTGGGAATCGCTGTGCGATGGCTGCGGCCTGTGCTGCCAGATTCGGGTGGAGGATGAAGATACGGGCGAGATTGCGCTCAGCAACGCTGCCTGTCGCTATCTGTGCCTGAAGTCCCACCAATGCAGCGACTATGCAAACCGCCAGAAGAATGTACCCGATTGTATCAAGGTGACGCCCGATAATGTGATGGAGTTAAATTGGCTGCCCCACACTTGCGGCTATCGCCTCGCGGCCTTTGGCCAACCGCTTCCCAAATGGCATCACTTGATATGCGGCGACCGCGACCGCGTGCATCGCTACGGCCCCTCGATGAGGGGCGAGCTAGTGAGCGAGGACGACGCGGAGTTTTGATGCGCTGGAACGGGCGCGAGGGAATTATCTCGGGCAAGCCCTCGTTTCATTTGATTCGGGTCTTCTGACCCTCACCCTGAGGGGTGCTAACGCATGCTAAATGCCTGCTGGCATTTAGCTCTAAATTCGCTCACGCTCATTAAGTAAATGATGAACCCTCTGGTTGGGTTCGATGGCATTCAATCCAAAGCTAAACGGCATTTTTAATGCCGTTTAGCTTTGGAGCGGGTGAAGGGAATCGAACCCTCGCCTAAAGCTTGGGAAGCTTTCGTTCTACCATTGAACTACACCCGCGCGGGCAGCACTCATAGCCAGCACGGAGAGCAAATGCAAGGCCAGCCTTTGCTTAGCTGCAAAACATCATAAATACTTGCCCCAGCCGGAGATGATGCTAAAAACATTACGTTTTATTCATCTATCGGAGACTTACCATGCTTAATGAATTCAAGGCGTTTATTGCCAAAGGCAACGTGCTCGATATGGCCGTGGGGATCATCATCGGTGCGGCGTTTACCGCCATCGTTGGCTCACTCGTGAGCGACATCATCAACCCTGTCATCGGGATGATTATCGGTGGGATTGACTTTTCCAACTATTATTTCGATCTCTCGATGAGCGGCTATGAATCGCTCGAGGCCGCGAAAAAAGCGGGCGCGCCCCTCATCATGTATGGCCTGTTCATCAATGCCATCATCAAGTTCCTGATTGTCGCGTTCGTGGTGTTCATCCTGGTGAAGAACGTCAACAAACTGAAAGACAAAATGCTCAAGGCCGAAGCCGCAGCGCCTGCCGCGCCAGCAGCCCCGGCAGAAGATATCGTGCTGTTGCGTGAAATCCGCGATGCGTTGAAGAAATAACGCTTCATTTACAAAACGATACTACCATCGAAGGGGGCATTCATGCCCCCTTCTTTATTTCACAGCGTTGCGTCATCATTCTGTCACGCTTTGCTGATAGAATCGGGACATGGTTAGGATCCCAACTCCATCCGTCATCGCTGACGACGACCTGGCAGCGATACGTGCGCACAAGGCAACCTTGTTGCAGCGCTTGCAGACCCGCGCCGAAAAAACTGGCGACCCCGCCATGCAGCATATTCTTGAGACAAAACCGAGTGATGTCCATATCGAGGCCCTGAGCACGCAAGGTTGCTCGAAGCAAACCTATCGCGTTACGATTGGTGATTACAAAGCTATTCTGAGTGTTTTTAAACCTCTGGAGTGGCACAATAGACCACGTACCACCTACGCCAATCGACTCGAATTCCGACGTCATTTGCGCGCATATGGCATTCCCGTTCCCGGAAAGATTGGCCGCCCATTTGAGCTTGATACGGTGATAGGCAAGTGTGAATTGACCGAGTTTACCGATGGCTACACGAAAAAACATGGCGAATCTCTGACGGATGATGAAATAAAAAGCATCGGCGATATGCTCGGCCGCCTGCATGCCGCTAGTGGGTTTCGTCCAAAGCCTTCAGTTTCTGGAGCCATATCATTCGTTCATGACCGCATAAAAGGCATGAAGGCACATGCTGGTTCAGTACCCCGTGGCTTTACGCATGGCGATCTGGCACACGGCAATATCATTTTTGATAGCACCACACACAAAATCGCTGGTGTCATTGATTTTGAACGCGCACGCGATATGCGCCTGGTCGATGAGCTCGCTTATTGCCTGCGCAGTTACGCAAGCGACATCACGCCATCCGATACGGGTACATACATCGCCATCAATCCGCACAAGAGAAAAGTGCTGCTCGATTGCTACGAAAAATATCGGCCCTTGAGCGAACGCGAAATACATGAACTCGAACGCGTGATTCCAAAACAGCTCGCCATCGAAGCACGATACTGGAAGAATCCAATACTCGCGTCACCGCCCACAGCGCAATTACCATCACAAGCAGATTTGCCTGAAGAAAGAGCACATCCTACCCCTGCGTTTTTAGCCGCCCTATTAGAAGACTCATCGCCAGCTAAAGGACGGAAGCGCTAGGGTTCAATCTGCCTATGAACGCAGGCCAGCCTCAGGGCTGGGCACTTTTGCATACACCGTGCTAATAGCGCCAGTAGTTCACGTAATGATTGTTGCCGTTAAAGCCATGGTGATACGCAACAGGGGCATAAGCTGGCGCGACATGATTGCGGCCCACCCCAAAACCACGGCCCCAACCATGCACACGGCGGGGTGGGCAGTAAGCAGGGCGCGGTGCATAGTAACCAGCGTATGCGACTGGGTGA
>CAZOFC010000154.1:1485-4822 GCA_964578965.1 uncultured Azospirillum sp. | reverse complement strand
GCCAATATCCATCTGCACTTCAATTGGGTCGCGCGTGGTGCCCGCCTCGGGCGAGACGATCGCCGCCTCGCGCTTGGCCAGGGCATTCAGCAAACTCGACTTCCCCGCATTCGGTGGGCCGAGAATCACAATCTCCAAACCGTCGCGGATCTTCTCGCCGATGCCGCCATCATCAAGCAGCGTTGAAATCTCGGACTGAAGGGCGTGAACCCGTTGCGTCGCCTCGGCCAGCACGCTTTGCGGGATCTCCTCATCCGGGAAATCGATATAGGCTTCCATGAGGGCGAGGGGCTCGAGCACCCCCATGCGCAAGGCCTCGATGCGTGCGCTGGTGTCGCCCCCCATTTGGCGCAGGGCTTGCGCATGCTGCGAGGCGGTCTCGGCATCAATCAAATCGGCCAAGCCTTCGGCCTGCGCCAAATCAAACTTATCGTTCATGAAGGCGCGGCGGGCGAATTCCCCCGCTTCGGCCATGCGAAGGCCGGGGCAGGCGGATAAAGCCTCTAGCAGCAGTTTCGTCACGGCGCGGCTGCCATGCGTATGTAGCTCAACCACATCCTCGCCGGTGAAGGAGTGGGGGGCCGGGAAATAAAGGGCCAGCGCGGTGTCGATGAGGGTAGGGGTGACGAGTGCCTGGTGCCTAGTGCCTAGTGAGTACAGCTTCACCAGCGTTGCGATGCGTGGCGCAAGCGGCTTTTCTACCCCTAAGAAGCGTAAGGCTGCCAGCCCTGCTGGCCCGCTGATGCGAAAGACAGAAACACCCGCACGGCCAGGGGCCGAGGCAAGGGCATAGATGGTGGTGGTGGCGCTAGTGTTCATGGCCGCTCGTGTAGGCGGATTTGCGCCAAAAAGCAAGCGAGGGCAGGCTTTAGCTTGCAAGCCGCCGCCGCGGTATGGTATAATTTCAAGCATGCAGATTCATCGCCGCGCCTTTTCACTCGTTGAGCTCTCCATCGTGCTGGTCATTCTGGGCCTGCTGGTTGGCGGCGTGCTCTCGGGCCAATCGCTCATCCGCGCCGCCGAGTTGCGCAGCGTCACCGCGACTTACAGCAACTACGCTGCGGCTGTCCGCAGCTTTCAGGATAAATATTTTGCGCTGCCTGGCGATATGACCAACGCCACCGCGTTTTGGGGCAGTGCCGGGGGAACAGGCGGCGACGCCGCATGCTTTACCGCGCAAACCGCAGCAGCACGCAACACCTGCAACGGCAATGGCGATGGGCAAATTATGGGCGTAACAGGTGTAGTTTACGGTGAGCGCTTTGCGGCTTGGAAACAACTCGCAAATGCTGGCCTTGTCGAGGGAAGCTACACTGGCGTAAACGGCGATGTTCCTGCCAGCACAACCTTTGTTGCACAAATTGGCACGAACGTGCCTGCAGCAAAAATCTCTACCGGGTTTTTTGATCTTGCGTATGAAACACCAACGGTAGTCCTCTACGCGCCCGGGACTCGGGCAACCATTAATGTGGTTGGCTTTTATGGTAACACGGGATCGACGTTTGGCATTCTAAAGCCCGAAGAAGCATGGAATATCGATACCAAGTTCGATGACGGTAGCCCAGTTTATGGCAAAGTATGGGCTAATAAGAAAACCTCACCTGTCGGGACGGATTGCGCCAGTTCGGATGCGGATAATGCCACCTATGATTTTGCCCAGACGGGCAGAAACTGCACCCTCAAAATAGCGATCCAGTAGCTATTACGCCGCGCGCTTGGCTACGGCCGCTAAATTCGCTATTTCCATGAGGCCGTGGGCGAGGCGGGTGATGGATTCGTCGCCATAGCGTTTGGAATCAAGCTCGAGCAATTGCAGTTTGGCCAGCGCCGTGGCGCAAGCCGTGGTGCCCCAGCGGCTGGCATGGGCTTTAAGCATGGGCTTGGCCTTGAAAAACACCGGCGGGCGCAGGCCCTCGATTGCTGCATCGACACTCATGCCGCCCTCACGTTTGATGGCAATCGCCTCAAGCTTTGCAATATAACGCATCACGCTGCGCACCAGCAGCAGGCCGTGATTGCCCTCCATCAGCAGACGATCACTCAGGCGGCACAGGCCAACCATATCGCCCGCCGCCACGGCGTTGTTCAGCTCATCAAAGCTCTTGTCGTTATTCTCACCGACACTGGCGAGCACATCCTCGAGCGAGACTTCCTCGACCTCATCGCCCACATAGAGTGAGAGTTTTTCAAGCTCGTTGAGGATGATCTGGCGGTCGCCCGAAAGCTGGCTGGCGAGTAGGCGTAGCGCCTCGTTGCTGGCACGCAGGCCATAGCCGCGCAACGTATCACGAATGAATTGATCGAGGCCCGAGCCTTCGTCCTTATAGCAGGCGATGGCTGCAACCTGGGGTGATTTCTCGGCCCAGAGGCGCAGCTTATCGCTGCTGCCAAGTGATTCCGTCACGTAAACAATCAGGAAATTTTCCGGCGCGCGGCCAGCCACCGCCGCCTCGATGCTGGGCAGTTGCGCAGCCCCCGCCTCACGCAGTAGCACCACACGCTTGGGTGCCATGAGCGACATGGCGGCAAGTTCATCGGCCAGCAACGCGCCGTCTTCCGATATCTGTTCACTCGAGAATTCGACCCGGGCCATCGGGTCGGCGTTGGCACCTAGCCAGCTTTCGGCAAGGCTTGCTGCGCGCTGGCGCACTTGCCCGGCATCCGTCCCGTAAAGCAGGGCGGCACCTGCACGGTGAGGCGCGCGGATGAAATCATCAATTTCGCGGGGGGATAATTTCATAGCGCTGCAGCGGCTGGAGTTCGAGTTTTGGGGCCTCAGGCTTCGTTTCGATAATGCTGGCCTTGCTGTCATTCAGTGTCGGCAACAAAGCGGCAAGGCGCAGTTTATAATCCTGTGCCAGCTCCTGCATCGCGCGCTTGCGGGCATCCTCGATCGAGATATAGGAGGCAAAATCCGCCGTGGGCGAACTGTTATAGCTGCTCACCCGGCGAATGCTGCCGCTGGCTACCACCTTGCCATCCGCGATGCGGCGAAGGCTATAGCTCGTCAGGTAATCAAGGTTACCGCGGCTGGCCGTCCCATCCGGGTTCACGAAAAGAGCGATGTCGCTTTCAGTGAAGCTGATGGTCAGGTCGAATTGCTTGGTGCTTTGTGTGGCGTTAGGGTTCACGCTGTCTTCGATCTCGGCCTTGAGCAGCTCGCCATAGCGGCGCGGAATGATGACGGCATTCGTGTTGCCATTATTGAGCGAACTTCCCGAAACGCTGACCGCAATCGAGGATAAATCGGCCGTAAGCGCGCTGCGATAGGCTTGCCCTTGCAACGGCTCGAAGCCGCATGCTGTAAGTGCCAGCATGCTTGATATTAGCGCTACGC
>CAZOFC010000154.1:0-1385 GCA_964578965.1 uncultured Azospirillum sp. | reverse complement strand
AGCGCTACGCAGCAATAATCACGAACGACTGAGTAGGCAGTGCGTAGCCTTCCATGGCGAGCCGAGCGAAGCTCGGAGGGGGTCAGCGAAGCATAGGGGGTGATACCCCCTTCAATGAAACGTTCCCTCTTCACGCCGCTACCAAGTTCACAATGCGGTTAGGCACCACGATGGCTTTTTTGAGCGATTTGCCTTCCATCGCACTCACCACGCTGGGGTGGGCCAAGGCTTGTGCTTTTGCCTCGTCCTCGGGCAAATTTTTGGCCAGCGTCAGGGTCGCACGCAGCTTGCCATTCACCTGCACCGCAACCGTCACGGTTTCATCCTCGAGCAAGGCGGCATCGGCTTTCGGCCATGGGCGGCTGGCGATCAGGTCGGTATTGCCCAGCATGGCCCAGCATTCCTCCGCCAAATGGGGCAGCAGCGGCGCGATGAGGTGGATGACGGCTTGAAGAGAGTCGCCAGTCGCCAGTCGCCAGTCGCCAGTATTTTTTTCTTTATCCGCAATGATTTTTTCAATCTCATTCGTCAACTCACGAATACGTGCAACGGCTTTATTAAAGTGAAACTGCTCGTAATCCTTCGTGACCGCGGCAATGGTTTTGTGAGTAAGCTTTGTGAGTGCTTGCGCTTGTACGCCACCCTTACTGACGACTAGCGACTGGCGACTGGCGACTTCTGCCACCAGACGATAGAGCCGCTGGATATAGCGCCAGGCGCCATCGATCCCCGCATCGGTCCACTCAAGGCCACGATCAGGCGGCGAATCGCTCATCATGAACAAGCGGGCGGTATCGGCGCCATAGCCATCGATGATATTGCGCGGATCGACCACGTTCTTCTTCGATTTGCTCATTTTCTCGGAGCGGCCCATGGTCACGGGCGCGCCGTTCTCAAGCGTCCAATTGCCCGCCTTATCTTGCACCACATCGGCGGGGAAGACCCATTCGCCCTTGGCATTCTTGAAGGTGGCGTGGCTGACCATACCTTGGGTCATCAGGCCCGTGAATGGCTCAGCGATGGAGAGGATGCCGCAATCCTTCAAGGCGCGGGTGAAGAAGCGCGCATAGAGCAAATGCAACACCGCATGCTCGATACCGCCAATATATTGCTGCACCGGCAGGAAGCGTGCCGCCTCGGTGGTGATGCCCTTCGCGCCGCCGCCTGAGGCATAACAGGCGGGATACCAGCTCGACTCAAAGAACGTATCGAACGTATCGGTTTCGCGGGTTGCGGGCTTGCCGCAGCTTGGGCAATTCACGTGCTTCCAGGTCGGGTGGTGGGCCAGCGGGTTGCCCGGTTTATCGAAGGTCACATCCTCAGGTAGTACCACGGGCAGCTGGTCATCAGGCACCGGCACGGGCCCACACTCATCGCAATGGATG
>CAZOFC010000153.1:0-4841 GCA_964578965.1 uncultured Azospirillum sp. | reverse complement strand
GGCCGGGTGCGGTATTGTTGCTCCACACAGCTACGGCCAAGCTCCATCAACTCGGCGGGGCTCGCCTTGATGGTGCTCATATCATATTCGGTTTCCGAGTAAAAACTGCCGACCTTGGCCACGTTCGCGCGTGTCAGCAGGCGGTAGGTGCCCACCACCCGCGCATCGCCCACGCGGTTATTGTCCGTCACAATCAGGTGGTAGCAGGCCTCATCGAACTGGTCGAAATCCCGCTTTTGCTGTTGCACGGCCAAATTGGCTACTGCGCCCATTTCCTCACAGAATATCCGATAACGCAGGCGCTGCGCGGCGTACACATCCGCCTCGTTTTCTGCCAGGCGTAGGGTCAGGTGGCCTGCATGGATCGGCTCGAACACATGTTCAAATAACATTTGCTAATTTCAGCCTTTCTTTGCTTCAAGGGGCAGACAAAACAGCTCGAGGCGGTGATCCACCAGCTGATAGCCCAGCTCGCGCGCAATTTTTTCCTGCAACGCTTCAATCTCGGGGTTGGTAAATTCGACCACTTTGCCCGTGCGCAGATCGATCAAATGGTCGTGGTGCTCGGTGGGCATTTCTTCATAACGGGCGCGGCCATCACCAAAATCATGACGCTCGATGATATGTGCGTCCTCGAACAGCTTCACGGTGCGGTAAACGGTGGCAATGCTGATGCGCGGGTCGATCTTGGCGGCGCGGGCAAATAAGGCCTCCACATCCGGGTGGTCGTCCGAATCCGACAGCACGCGGGCGATGACGCGCCGCTGCTCGGTCATTTTCAGGCCTTTTTCAATACATTTTTTCTCTAAGACACTGGGCATAGGGTGGCGAACATAGCCCGAGCCCCCCCTGCCGCGCAAGCTTTTCAGGCAGTTTTGCACCGCAACTTGACCCTGTGGGTAGATTCGGCTAATAGCCATAAGTAATAACTAATAATGATGAACAAAACGTTCACATCCATCGGCAACCCTATCTACGAGGCAATCATGAAAAAGCACGCCACGAAACTCGCGCTCGCGAGCGAGACCCTGCACGCCCCATCCGCGCAAACCAGCGCCTCGCATGAGACACTGGTCGCCGCCACCTCACAGATTGTGAGCGCTTATATTGCAAATCGCGGCCACGAGGCCCTCAACTTGAACGCACTCATGGCCGATGTGTACGCAACACTTAGCAGCCTGTCGCAGGAATCATCCTCGCAGGCGCATGCTGGCTCAACCGGTGGCGCGCGCAAGCCCGTGGTTGCGGTCGAAGAATCCATTAAGGCCGATTACTTGGTGTGCCTTGAGGACGGCAAGCGCGTCAAAATGCTCAAGCGCCACCTAAAAACCGCCTATAATATGAGCCCCGAGCAATACCGCGCGCGCTGGGATCTGCCCTCAACCTACCCGATGGTAGCGCCCAACTATGCCAAAGTGCGTAGCCAACTGGCGAAGCAAATTGGCCTTGGCCAGCGCCGTGGCTTGAGCAGCGTGAAAACGCGCATGAACGCGGCGGCAGCAAGCCTGCGCTAGGCTAGATTCCTGATTTAAGGCTTATGACGAACGCCCGCTTGGTCGGCGCGGTGGCGCGTCGCTTGCGACCTGATTTGGGGTGCGTGTTGGCGTCACTGGGTAGAGTGTGTCTGAATCTGCATCGCGCACCACCAGGCTGCCATTTGGCTTACGCTCGATACGCGCCACCTCATCGCCATCCAGCCCCTTGCCTTCGCGGTCATACATGATTGGCAAGCCGTATCTACCGTTGCTTGCCTGTGCAATTTGGACATTCAATTGCGGATTGACAAGAAGCGTCTGTCCATTCCACGTCATCGTGGCATCGCCCGCGCCATCTTTCCAGCGCACGGCAGCGGGGGCTTCCACCAAGCGGCCTGTCTCCAACGTGCGCAAATTCACTTCATAGCGCACCAGCCCGTGAGGTGTCTCAATCGCCACCTCGCCTGTCGGGTTGCTAATAGTTGTATAGGCTGCACTGGCACCCCTATCCCATGCTGTCATTTGGGCTTCAAGCGCAAAGGTATTCGAGGCCAGTCCGGCATTCCCGCCGCGCGCCTGAAACCGCGCAAACGCCTGACGTGCTTGTGGGCTTTCCATGCTCGCCACGCGGCGGTTCCAGCCATCCAACGCGTCGGCGTGGTACTTGGCAGCAGGGTCACCCAAGACACGCTCTACCCGCACTTGCTCTTGATAATAAATGCGTCGCCAGCGGCCGATGTTATGCTCAACCAACAATAATTGTTCTGCGCTAGCACCTTTCAAATCAGCGGCAATCGCATCTGCCATCGCCCGCGAAAAATAGGCATCCCCCACCCCACCGTCACGAAACACCTTTGGGTTCACCGCCTGTTCGGAGGTGACCGCAGGGTATCGCGTGGAGGGGTAATCAATCACACCCGCTTCGGCCATGGCTTTCACCACCGTCCACATCGCCGCACCGCGCCAGCGGTGAATCGCCATATCCGTGGCCATATTCGCAATGTTTTGTGGGAATTGATTGATGCCCAGTTCGTTGCAGAATTTTTCACGAAACACATCAAGGGCAATGCCTTTGACTGCGTTAATCGCCGCGATGTCGGCTGCTGTTGAACCGCGCCTCGGCCGCTCGCTGGTGCGGCCATGATTATCATTGGGCTCTAGCCGTGCGGCAATATAGCGCATCAGTCGGCTCGGGTTGCCAAGCAAGCGCTCTACATCATCAGGCAGGGCGGTGCGCTCGGCAGCAGTTAAATTACCAATTGCACGGGTAAACGTATCAAGACGCAGGCCAAATAACGTCTCAGGGTCCGAGGCGTGATGCGGCTTGTAGCCGCCCTCGTTGGGCAAAATATAGCGCTCAAAAAAAGCACGCGACAGCGTGGGCATAAAAACTCCCGTGAGTCTTCATCCTACCCCGCAAAGCTTAATAAATACTTAAGGCTTATAGTTGAATGACTTACGCCACTTCATCGAGCCCAATATCGACCGCGATGGCAGAGTGCGTCAGCTTGCCTACGGAAATATAATCCACCCCCGTTTGCGCAATGCCGCGCACGGTGGCAAGGCTCACATTGCCGCTGGCCTCGGTCTTCACGGCTTGCCCGGTGGCGGCGTTGTGGGCTTTTACCGCTGCAACCGCTTCTCGTAACTGGTCATTGCTCATATTATCGAGCAGCACAATGTTGCACCCCGCCGCGAGCGCCTCATGCAGTTGCGCCAGCGTGTCGCATTCCACTTCAATGGTGATACCCCGATGAAAAGCATTAGCCGTGTTCGAAGCACTGTATTCCCTCTCCCCTTGCGGGAGAGGGTTAGGGTGAGGGGGCGGGGAAGAGACGCCACTGTCCTGACCAACGCCCCCCCATCCAACCTTCCCCCGCAAGGGGGGAAGGCTCAGTCCTGACTCACCATTCGCGCTTATAAAACCCCGCGCCGCATTCACAGCCGGGCTCACGCCACCAGCCACGGCAATATGGTTATCTTTAATCAGCACCGCGTCATACAGCCCCATGCGGTGATTCTGCCCACCGCCGCAGCGCACGGCGTATTTTTGCGCTTGCCGCAGCCCAAGCACGGTCTTGCGTGTATCGAGAATAATGGCTCCCGTGCCCGCCACCGCATCCACATAGTCACGCGTCAGCGTCGCCACACCAGAGAGCTGTTGTACCAGGTTCAGCGCCACGCGCTCGCCCGAAAGCAGTGCCCGCGCCGGGCCGCTGATGGTGGCAAGGGTTGTACCCGCCGACACCCGCACGCCCTCCTCGGCCATAATTTCAACCGTGATGGCCGCATCCACCATGGCAAATAATTCATGTAAAAACACGAGGCCCGAAACCACCATCGGCACGCGGGCCTTCATGGCGAACCGCGCCGTCACATTGGCAGGAATGGTTGCGTTACTGGTGATATCGCCCGTGCCGATATCCTCGGCAAGTGCGGTGCGCAGTAGGGCAGAAATATCGATCGGTGATTGCATGGACAGTGAATCGTGAATAGTGAATGGTGAATTGCAGAAAATGACTTATATAGCGATTCAGACCAGAGTTCTACCATTCACTATTTACGATTCACGATTCACATGAAAAACGCCCCCATCACCCACCATACCCTCGACGTCGCCATCATCGGTGCGGGCGGTGCTGGCTTGCGCGCGGCGATTGCGGCGAGCGAGGGCGGATTACGCGTGGGCGTGATTTCGAAGGTGGACCCGCGCCGCAGCCACACCATGGCGGCGCAAGGCGGCATCAACGCCGCGCTTGGCACCCGTGGGCCGGATGATTGGCGCTGGCATATGTACGACACCGTGCGCGGCAGTGATTGGCTGGGCGATCAGGACGCGATTGCACGCCTGTGCGAGCAAGCACCCCGCGCCATCAACGAACTGGCGGAATGGGGCGTGCCCTTCACGCGTGATGAAAAAGGCCAGATCTACCAACGCCCATACGGCGGCCAAACCATCGAATATGGCGGCGACCCCGCTTTTCGCGCTGCCGCTGCCGAGGACCGCACCGGCCAAGCCATCATGCAGGTGATGTTAAAGCGCGCCGTCAACCGCCCCATCATCTTTTATTCCGAATTTTTCGCCCTCGATTTAATCATGAGCGAGGACGGCGTCTGCGAGGGCGTGCTCTGCCTTGAAATTGCAACGGGCACCCTCCATGCGTTTCACTCGCCACTCACCATCATTGCCACGGGCGGCTATGGGCAGGTGTATGCCTCCACCACCGCCGCCAACCTCTGCACGGGGGATGGTAATGCCATGGTGCTGCGCGCTGGCTTAGCGCTACAGGATATGGAGTTCGTGCAATTTCACCCCACGGGCCTCTATGGCTCGGGTATCCTCATCACCGAGGGCGCGCGCGGTGA
>CAZOFC010000152.1:0-4863 GCA_964578965.1 uncultured Azospirillum sp. | reverse complement strand
GGGGGTTTGCTCAGTCGGCAATCCCTGAATGATAGGGGATTTTAGGGTGAGCCGCACGCCCTGTGCGGTGCGCTCAATATCACGCACCACTCCTTTTACAGGCCTTGGGGTTAGTGCCTCACGCAGCATAATGGGCTGGCTAGCGTGCGCCCTGATATTTGCATAAGCAGCACCGAGTAGCACCAGCAGCAGGCCAACAGCGAGCCCCTTTAACAACGGGCTAAGGCGCTTGCGCAGCAAGCCGTAAGCACTCAGCCCGCTTGCCGCAAGCACAGGCAGCACTGGCAGCGCCGGTTCAACCGGCAAGGCATAATACAAGGCAATACCGGCAGCAATGCAGGCGGGCAGCCACAAGAAATGACGCGTCGCCTCGCGCCCCCACCATGTTTCAAGCTGCTCAAACCTGCGTGACATCGCCTTACTCGCTGCTATAAGTGCTTCATATCAGCAAATGAAAAATACGCTACGGGAACCTTGCCTAAACTAATTTATGCGAGGGGATTTATAGGAGTTGGCTTGGAAAGAACCACAGCGTAGCAGCGCTACGTGAGGATTCTGAACAAGACAGCGACGCCGAAATCACCCGCAGAAATTAGTTTAGGAATTACCATGACTGTGATTACCAGATTCGCCCCATCCCCTACTGGCATGCTCCATATCGGTGGCGCGCGCACCGCTCTGTTCAACTATCTGTTCGCCCGCCACATAGGCGGCCAGTTCAAGCTGCGCATCGAGGATACGGATGCCGCCCGTAATTCCGAGGCCGCCTACAGTGCGATTGTCGATGGCCTGAAATGGCTGGGCCTCACGTTTGATGGTGACATTGTTTACCAGAGCAAAAACGCGGAACGCCACCGCGAAGTGGCGCTTGAACTCGTCGCGCGTGGGCAGGCCTATTACTGCTACACCACGCCTGAAGAGCTCGCTGAGCAGCGCGCCGCCGCCGAGGCCAAAGGCGAAATATTCAGATATGACCGCCGCTGGCGCGACACGAGCGAAACACCTCCCGCAGGCGTTCAACCCAGCATTCGCATCAAAGCGCCGCTCACAGGTGAAGTCGTGGTGCGCGATGCGGTTCAGGGTGACGTGGTGTTCGGTGCTGATGCGCTTGATGACCTCGTGATTCTGCGCAGTGATGGCACACCGACCTATAACCTCGCCGTCGTTGTCGATGACCATGATATGGGCGTGACTCACGTGATTCGTGGTGATGACCATCTCAACAACGCGGGTCGCCAATCCGTTATCTATGCCGCGATGGGTTGGGAAATTCCGGTCTTCGCGCATATTCCCCTCATCCACGGGGCGGATGGGGCAAAGCTGAGCAAACGCCACGGTGCCACCAGCACCACCGAATATGCGGCGATGGGCTATTTGCCCGAGGCCATGCGCAACTACCTTGCGCGCCTGGGGTGGGGCCATGGCGATGACGAGATTTTCAGCGACGCGCAAGCGATCGAATGGTTCACGCTCGAGCATATTGGCAAAGCCCCTGCGCGGCTTGATTTTGCGAAGCTCAACCATGTAAACGCGCATTATTTGCGCGCGCTTCCAGCCGCCGAGCTTACCACGCTGCTGGGTGTTGACGCCCACTACGCAGCCGCTATCGAAAGTGTAAAATCAAAGGCCAGCACGCTGGTGGAATTAAAAGAACAACTTGCCTTCTACCTCACTGCCCCCACGTCGTATGACGAAAAGGCTGCTGCTATGCTTGCTAAAAATGGCGTGAATATTGCCCTCATCCTTCCTGCGCTTGAAGCGCTCACCGAGCCATGGAGCGCCGAGGGTGTGAAGGCCGCCATTCATAGCGTTGCAGAGCAAACAGGCAAAAAAATCGGTGAGCTGATGCCACCCCTGCGCGCCGCTATCGTCGGTGCGATGAGCGGGCCGGATATGCCCGACGCCATGGCGATTTTAGGCAAAACCGAGAGCATTTCTCGCCTAAAACGGGCGAACAACGCTTGATTTGCGCCAGTATTGAGCCTATAAGCACGACTAATAATAACGAAAGTTTGTTATGGCGATTCGCCCACTAGTCATCGCGCCGGATGCGCGCTTACTGGTCCCCTCCGCTACGGTCGAGGTGGTCGATGATGCAGTGCGCGCCCTGCTCGATGATATGCTTGATACCATGTATGCCAATGATGGCATCGGCCTAGCCGCCGTGCAAATCGGCGTACACAAACGCTGCATCGTGGTTGATGTCGCTCAGCGTGATGGCGAGAAAAAGCCCATCAAACTCATCAATGCAGAAGTGATTGCGAAAAACGAGAACGAGTCCATCTTCAATGAGGGCTGCCTCTCCTTCCCCGACCAATATTCTGAGGTGGTACGCCCGGAAATGGTGACGATTCGCTACCTCGATGAAAACGGCAAAGAGCAAACGATTCAGGCGGATGGTATTCTCGCCACCTGCATTCAGCACGAGATTGACCACACCAATGGCATCGTGTTTGTCGATCACATCTCGAAAATGAAACGCGACATTATCCTACGTAAGCTCAACAAAGCCAAGCGTCTGGGCCTGATTCAGGAGCTCCCTACGAGCGCCAAGGTGTAATTTTTTGTCATTCCCGAGTTAGTTTTGTCCAAATGCTTTTGCATTTGGTAACAAAGCTTCATCGGGAATCTACTATTATCATGAAGTGGATTCCCGCTTTCGCGGGAATGACAGAAGTAAAACTCCTGTTATTTTGACACACATCTGATGCACTGCTAATGCTTAGCCCATGCGCTTGTTATTTACATTAGTTTTCACTGTGCTGCTGCCGCTTTCGGTGGTCGCACAATCCTATTCAAATGCGCCATTGGTGGTGATTGGTGAGGGCGCAGCCGCAAAACCTGCACCTGCCGCCAACGCTGCTGCGGCACCAGCCACTGGCTCTATCGCTGGCTTTCCCAATTTCCCGGAAATTGCCATCACCCGCGTCGGCGAAAAATCCAACACCGAGCATGTGGATCCGCCAGCAAATCCCCCATCACCTGCAGCACCTGCACCAGCAGCTTCCGGGGCAAGCGCACCTGCAACGCCAGCAAACCCTGCATCCCCCATCGCCCCCAAGTCACCCGTGAGTAAGCTCTGGCCGCGTGATACGGTGCAGATTTTTGTACCACCCTGCACCGGCCTTCGGCCCCAATTCGTGATTCCTTGCACCTGTGTCATCACCAAGTTGATGGTCGCCATGCCGCATGATGAATTCCTTGCCAAAAGCGAAGCGGGCACCATCGAGCAGGACCCACGCCTACAGCGCATCCGTCAGGATTGCGCCACCGCCCCGCAGAAGAAAGAATAGCCCGTGCGCGTGATTTTCATGGGCACCCCCGCCTTTGCCGTGCCAGCCCTTTCGGCGCTTATTGCCTCATCGCACGAGGTCGTTGCTGTGTACAGTCAACCGCCGCGCCCAGCTGGGCGGGGGTTAAAGCTCACGC
The DNA here is from genome assembly GCA_964578965.1 of uncultured Azospirillum sp. GTDB lineage: Bacteria > Pseudomonadota > Alphaproteobacteria > Rickettsiales > UBA3002 > QFOX01. The sequence goes on along the minus strand of CAZOFC010000152.1, from coordinate 1,434 downwards.
CGTCGCCCATTCAGCAACTTGCTGAAACCCACGCCATCCCCGTTTTCACACCCACGAGCTTAAAATCCACCGAAGCACAGGCTCAGTTTGCATCCCACAACGCGGATATTGCCGTGGTCGCCGCCTATGGCCTGCTGTTGCCGCAAGCGATTCTGGATGCCCCACGGCTTGGCTGTATCAACATCCACCCCTCCGATTTGCCGCGCTGGCGCGGTGCCGCACCCATCCAACGCACGCTGATGGCGGGTGATAGTGAAACCGCCTGCTGTATCATTCAGCTTGAGCTTGGGCTCGATACCGGGCCGATTCACTTGCGCGAACCCTTCAGCATCCCCCCTGAGATGGATGCAGGCGGGCTGCATGATGCCATGGCCCAAATCGGCGCACAGCAAGTGCTCACCGTGCTTGAGCGTTTAGCATCCCCTCACGCGCCAGCCCCTATTGTCCAATCCACCCACGGCATCACCTATGCCGAGAAAATCACGAAGGACGACCGCGTGCTGGATTGGACTAAACCAGCGTCAAGCCTACTCGCGCAAATTCGTGGCCTCAGCCCAAACCCGGGCGCAACCACGGATATCAATGGTGAAACCATCAAGATATTCTCCGCCATCATCGAGGCGGGGGATGCGGACAAACCCGCAGGCATCGTGCTTGATGATCGACTGCTGATTAACGCCGGGGATGGCCAAGCACTGCGCCTGAGCATACTTCAGCGCCCCGGTAAAACCCGCCAAGATGCGGCAGATTTTCTGCAAGGATTTCCAGTCAATGCGGGTATTCACCTGCAAAAAACGGCAAATGAGGGTAATAACCGCTAGAAAATAGATGAAAACTGTGTTATAAACGCCACTGTTATTTAATAAAATCAATGATAACAAGAGGCATTAACCATGTACAGCCAATGGCAAGTCGCTATGAATGATGACATTGTAATCTTTAAACAACTCGATGATTTAAAAGAACAACATCGCCAACTTGATGATGAGATTCGCAGCCTGCAGCTGATGGGCAGCACGGACGAGATGCAGATCGCCCGCCTGAAGAAGCGCAAGCTTCAGCTGCGTGACCAGATCATGACACTCGAATTCGAAATCTACCCCGACCAACCAGCTTAGGCCAATTCCGGGAACCGATTACAAAAACCAGCCATGCACCGATGGCTGGTTTTTTTATTGTCAGCTTTCCCGATGTATATCCTAACTATGTCACCCCGTCTTTACGACGGGGTCCAGCTTTACTCGTTTGAGCGGGATGCCGTGGTAAACACGGCATGACGTAAATTAGGTGCTCACGTTAAGCAGCAAGCCCTTTGCCAAGCAATGCGCCAAGGCGGCGCGAGAAGGCCGCCGCATCGACCACCGGCTCGCCTTCCGCAATCAGTGCTTGGTCGAACAACAGCCACAGCGCATCCGCCGCTTGCTCGCTCATGCC
>CAZOFC010000151.1:0-4867 GCA_964578965.1 uncultured Azospirillum sp. | reverse complement strand
GGTAGTTGGGCTTGCCCACATGCTCGAACATGCCGACCGACACCACCCGATCGAACTGACCGGTGACCGCGCGGTAATCAACCAGCTCGAAGCGCACCTGATCGGCGACACCGGCGGCCTCGGCCCGCGCCCGCGCGACTTTCAGTTGCTCCTCAGAAAGCGTGATGCCAAGCACCTCGACCCCGGCCACGCGGTTAAGGTAGAGCGCAAGGCCACCCCACCCGCAGCCAATATCGAGCACCCACTGGCCCGGAGCCAGGGCCAGCTTCGCGGCGATATGCGCGAGCTTATCGGTTTGCGCCTGCGCGAGGCTGTTACCAGCATCCGTGAAATAGGCGCAGCTATATTGCCGGTTCGCATCGAGGAACAGGTCATACAAGCGGTCATTCAAATCGTAATGATGCGCGACATTGCGCCGCGCACGGATCGCGCCATTGAGTTGCGCAAAGCCCGATAGCCAGCGCTGCGCTCGCCACAATGCAACCCGGGTTGGGTTGTCGCGGTCCCAACGGACATTGTGGCCGATAAGGTCGAGCAGCCCCATCACGTCGTCCTGTTCAATCGTGAGGCGTCCATCCATAAAGGCTTCGCCAGCAGCGAGTGCAGGGTTCAGCGCAATGCGCCGTCCGGTCGCATGATCGCGCAGGGTGATATGCACTGGCGCGATGCCGTCGCGCGGCTGGCCAAATCGATGCACGCCTGAAGGCGTGGTGACGATGAGCTCGCCTTCACGGACGAATTTGCCAAGAAACCGGGTCAATAACGACATAGCTTTTTGCCTAGTGCATAGGGGGCATCTATGCAACTGCTTGATGCGTCAAGAGGCAGGACAATCGGTGAGGCCGCCCAACTATCGGACGCCCTATTTTTCGTGCAAAATATCCTCAGCGTATCAGCACAATAAATGCGCAGCCATTCGGTGAGTAGGTAAGGTTATATTCCGCTGTCTGATAATTTGAGCTGTTGGCGCAGTTGCCACTACCTGCTAGCCAGCTTGCGGTGCCGCCAGCTTTATAGCTCAACCAATTGCCTGTTCCGGGTTTTCCGTCGTCAAATTTGGTGTCTATATTCCATGCTTCCGTTGCAGTTGCAAACGGCGCATGGGGGTTCCAGGTAGATTGAGGTTTGCGCCCATAAAAAACAAAATTGCCGTAATTGAAGTAATCATAATAATTGATGCTATTATTCAGTCCAGGTCCGCCATCGGCATCGATATCAGTTGGCCCGCTTCCAAGCCTTGCAGTCACGTTTTGCAGGCGACTGCGTGGAGCATTTTGGCCGATCACGGCATGCCCATAATGGCGGCCATTATAGCGCCCCTCAATCAATCCCTCATTACTTAAATGCTGCCAGAAACGACTCTGCTCATAGGAATAGGCGCCCCATGAGTTGAACACGCCATCGCCATTGCCGTTGCAGGTCTCAAGCCCATCATCGGTATCGTCGCGGCAATCCGTGCCAATCCCATCACCGCCATCATCCGCACCCCAATACAGCGTTGCGTTGACGACATCGCCAGGGAATGCGGAATACTTATCGCGGAATTGGTAGGCGCTGACAACATAGCTATTGAGGTCATTGCCAACCGCACGTAACTGCGCAGCCCTGATAACGGCTTGCCCTGCGAGCACCCCGCCTATAAGCAAGCCAATGACGACAAGGACTATGGATAGCTCAACGAGTGAAAACCCTTTTGTGCGAAGTTGCATGCAATGTCCTTTGCCATTCATGGTGAGCCAGACAAAGCTTTACACGCTATGAGCGCTCGCTACTACGTAAATATTCGATTATTCTAATATAATCATGTCTGTGTGCTCAGATTCATGCTTGTGTGCTTTTACGACACTATCCCCAACTGCAACGCGCAAACGATATAGTCATTCCATTCCTTGGGCGGTTGTGCTTCACTTTCGTGATGAGCACCTTTCAGCCGCTGCGTGATACGCTTAAGGACCTCCCCGTCTATGGCATCATTGCCGACGTGGTGAAGGATGTGCATTCAGGTGCAGTGACGATTGTGGCCGCGCGCACCGGTAGCGGCAAATCGATGATGCTGCCAAGCGCTCTGGCGGATGCGGGGGATGACCAGGTGGTGGTGCTGGTGCCGCGCCGATTCCTCGCCACCGATGCGGCCTGTAATGTGGCCGAGCTTTCGGGCACGACCCTTGGGCACGAGGTGGGCTTTGCGCTTGGCCAGGTGAACGACGACGTGTCGCTGCATGTGCCCGATACCAAATTGCTGTTTTGCACCTATGGCTATGCGCTGCGCTCGGGGCTCATCAACCGTGCCTTCACCGTCGTGCTCGATGAGGTGCATGAGGGCGACGAGCATATTTCGCTCGCCCGTGCAGTGCTGCATGCGCGCAAAAAGCGCGAGCCCGAGTTGCGCATTCTGGAAATGAGCGCGACGGTAAATGCCGCCCGCCAAGCCAGCTTTTGGAACGATATTGCGACGACCCATATTCATGAAGCCAGAGGCAGCGAGCATGCCTGCGACCTCATCCATGAATCCCCCATGCGTGCGGGCAACAAAGACCGCAGCATTGAGGAGGTGGTGATTTCCTTGCTTGAGGGCGATGGCTATGACCGCACTTATGCTGCGCCTGTGTTGGCAGCGGGCGGAGGCGATGACGCGACCACCCAACCGGACAACGAATTTGCTGCAATGTTTGAAGCAAGCGAGAGCGGTGCAAAACAGCATGGCAGTAACGGCATCGCCGTGTTTCGCGGTGGGGTGAAGGAAGTGGAGAATACCGTCACGGAACTCAAGAAATTGCTGCAGGCCGAAGGCATTAATAAGGTCGAGGTGGTGGGCATTCACAGCGGCACGCCCTCGGATGAACGCCGCGCCGCCCGCCGCCCCCCCAAAGAAGGCTGGCGCAAAATCATTGTCGGCACCAACGTGATTGAATCGGGCGTGAATTTGCGCTGGGTCGATGCCGGGGTGAGCGACGGCGTGCGCAAGGTGCCGCACCACCGCGCCGATACCGGGGCGGATGCGCTGGTGCCCGAGGATTTGCCGCAAGCGGGCATCATCCAGCAAATGGGGCGCATCAACCGCGACCCGGAGGCAACGGGCTTTGCACGCGGCATTTTCATTTTGCATGCGAAGAATAATTTTGAGCAGCGCATCAAGCAAAATGGCCCAGCGATCGACCGTGAATCGATGCTCGCGCCCGCGTTCCATGCCGCCAGTTTAGGCTATGACCCGACCCAACTCAAATGGGATATCAGCCCTGAATCTCGCGCCGAGTTTGGCCCGCGCCTGACCCGTGCGCGCGGTGATTTACAGCGCCTTGAGCTCATCTACAGTGATTGGTCGCTGACGGATGACGGTGCGTTCATCAATCGCCTGCCAGTGAGCCCGGAAACTGGTGCGATGCTGAACGAGGCGCACCATTTGGACACCGAGCGCTTGCGGCAGGGAAAACCCGCCCAGGTGCTGCGCGATATGATTCTGATTGCAGCGATTGTGGAGAGCCGCAATTTGAAACTCATCAGCAAAAAAAGCTACGGCCATGACCGCGAGCGCACCTCGGATCTGATCGATGCGATGAATGCGTTTCGTGATGTGCGTGCGCGCGCCACCGCAGCGGGCATTGTGCCGTCGGTGGTAACCGCCTCAAACGAAAACGAGTTGGCCACCGCCAGCAAGGAAGAGCTTGCGTCACTTGCGGCACAGCGCATCGCGCTCGATGAGATTTGTGCGGATTCGAACATGACCGTGAATGGCTATATTCAAGTTGCGCAGCTGGTCGCGGAAATAGCCAAGCGTTTGGGCCGCGCCTCGGGCATCGATGTGCATGAGCTTACGAGCCCCGAGCCCTATGATGCGGCGCGCTATGATGCCTTGAAGCGCTGCATCTTGAATGGCCATGTGAACGCGCTGTATCAGCTGGAGCATGGGCAGCTGCGCGACCTGATTCGTGATACGGGCAACCGCAAGCGCGATAATGGCCTGCCCTTCAGTGGCTACGAAATTGCGGAATCCTCAATCGTGCATGGCAATAAAAAAATCGGCATGGAAGGCACGCTGGTGGCGGGCTACTTGCGCGAAGTGCAGCCCAAGCAAAGCCGTGGAAAACCGGAGGATGAGCGCAGCCGCACCGCAAAAAAATCAAGCGGTGATGCGCGGCGCGAGCCCATGCTGGTGCTAAGCGAGGTGAGCATGATTCCACCCAGCGTGTTTGTAGCCTGGGCCAAAGACCGCGCCGAGCGCTATGCGCCCGTCATCGAAAACGCGCATCTCTCGCCCGATGGCAAGCTGCATGCGAATTATGCGGGCTGCGCGCGGTTCGAATTACCCATTCCCAATGATGCCAAGCGCGATGCCGGGTTTTTGGTAGAACACGTGGTTGGGTGAGGGGTAGGATGAGAACATCCAGAAAGAATTTGCCCGTGCTACGCTCTGGTGAGCTTCGCAGGGCACTGCTTCGGCCTAATGCTTCGCATGGCTGTGCCACGCGAAGCCCGTAAGGGCGAAGCGTGGTGCCCACTGACGGAATTGGCTTCGCCTCCTCTCGGCCTGTTGGCCTCGCGGTGAACGTCGTTCGATTCCAAGCTAGGATCAGTTTCATTTTTTAGGGCGCTGTTGCGCTTATCCTAAAAAATAAAACTGGTGCCCACTGACGGAATCGAACCGCCGACCTGAAGTTTACAAAACTACTGCTCTACCAACTGAGCTAAGTGGGCACACTTGGGCGGCATAACGGATTTTAAACGCGAGGGCAAGCGAGGTATCAAAGCTGGACCCCGTCGTAAAGACGGGGTGACAAGGTAAGCGTTACGGATGATGCGTAGCGCTTGGAGCCTGTGGCGGCCAGAGGTTGCGGGATAGATCCGCGAGGCTGCGACTTTCGGCTTCCGG